>JBDSFL010000246.1:0-7604 GCA_039919545.1 Thermoanaerobaculia bacterium
CTGGCGCTCGAAGATCTGCGGCGCCATGGTCGACTTGCCGTGCGGCGCGAGCAGCAGGCCGCGCTCGTCGCACCAGGCCGCCAGCGCCGCGATGTTGTCGGCCAGCGGGTCGCGCAGCAGCACCATCACCGGCGTCGGCAGATCGCCGCGCAGCACGTTCCAGCCCTGCTTGCCGATGTCGGCCAGCTCGATCTCGCCGAGGTCGAGCGGCAGGCCCTTGTAGCGCCAGTCGAGGGTCGTCATACAGATCGCTCCAGTGCCTGGTCGATGTCCCAGATGAGGTCGTCGACGTCCTCGAGACCGACCGAGAGCCGGATCAGTCCATCGGAGATCCCCACCTGCTGCCTCAGCTCGGCCGGGATGGACGCGTGCGTCATGGACGCCGGATGCGTGATGAGCGTCTCGACGGCGCCCAGATTCTCGGCCAGAGAGCAGAGGCGCACGGAGTTCATCACGCGGATGGCCGCGCTCGTCCCGCCGTCCACCTCGAAGGCGATGAGGCCGCCGCCCGCCCGCTGCTGCCGCCGAGCCAGCTCGACCTGCGGGAACGAATCGAGCCACGGATAGCTCACGTGGGTGACGCGAGGGTGGGCCTCGAGGAAGCGTGCGACTCGCAGCGCGTTGGCGGAATGGCGCTCCATGCGGATCGGCAGGGTCTTGATGCCGCGCAGCGTGAGCCACGCCTCGAAGGGCGACTGCGGGAAGCCGACCGCGTTCTGCACGAAGCGGAACTTCGCGGCCAGCTCGGGATTTCGTGTGACCAGCGCACCCCCCACCGTGGCGTTGTGCCCCTCGATGTATTTCGTGGTCGAGTGGATCACGATGTCGGCACCGAGGCCGAGCGCATCCTGCAGCGCGGGCGTGAGCAGCGTGTTGTCGACCGCCAGGAGCACGCCCGCCGCGCGGGCCAGCTGCGCGCAGGCCGCGATGTCGGTCAGCTTCAAGGTCGGATTGGCGGGCGATTCGATGAGCAGGAGCTTCGTGCGCCCCGAGAGCGCCGCGGGGATCAGCTCGAGGCGCGAGGTGTCGACGAGGTCGGTCACGACCCCGAACGGCTCGAGCACCTGCCGAAGCAGGCGCACCGTCCCGCCGTAGACCACGTCCGAGACCACGACGCGATCGCCCGACTTCAGGAGCGAGAGGAACAGGGCGGAGAGGGCGGCCAGCCCCGTGGCGAACGAGATTGCGGGCAGCGCCTGCTCGAGCTCACCGAGGTTGCGCTCCAGCGCGGCCACCGTGGGATTTCCCGACCGCGTGTACGTGTATCCCTTGTCCTTGCCCACCGCCTCCTGCACGAAGGTGGTGGACTGGAAGATCGGCGTGAGGATGGCGCCGGTGGACGGATCGGGGAAGAGCCCACCGTGGATGGCCAGGGTGGACAGGTTCGACAGGATTTCGGACGACATGGTTCGCTCCTCCTTTTTTTCGCGCGTGAAATGAAAAACGCCACCGCGGGCTGGCCCGGGCGGTGGCGTCTTTCAGAGCGCGTCGAAGGAGAGCTAGACGGCGATGAGCGCCGAACCGACTTCCGTGTCTTCCATCTCTTCCAAATCGAAACGCGTGCGACGTCCAGCGCCCGGGCCCGGCATGGGCATAGGCATCGAGGACATTCGCGAGCCGCTGGTCGAGAGTGAATTCATGATCGGGCCACGAAAATAGGCCGGCCCTGCGATGTTGTCAAGACATGCGCGATTCGCACCCGATAAAACAATTGGTTCATCGTAAGATCTGCACATGATTCGCTCGACGACCGTTGTGGAACGACTGGATTCATGAGCAAGAAGGAACTCAACTCGGCGTGGCAGGTCCTTCGTCTCGCGCTTCGCACGGCGGCGCTCGAGCATTCCGAGCGGCTCCTTCCGCGGGTGAGCGCCCTCTCTGGTCAACCGGTGGATCCGGAACAGGTGTCGCAGCTCGCGACCCAGATGGAGGCCGAGCTTCAGAAGCTCTCGGGTGAAGGTGAGGCGAGCCCCGTGGTCCGTGCTCTCCGGAGGGTCTTCAAGCCGAACCGGGCCGAGAAGGAACGTCGCCGCCTGCAGAAAGCGTTCAACGACTACCTGACCGCGTGGAGGGCCGCGAAGAAGGACTGAGGGCGGCTGAATCGGATCGTTTGGCCGACCGATCTTGTAGAAAATCTGCACTCGGGCCAGGGCATCCGTGGAGGCAGGCACCCGCCCTCCCGGAAAACACCCTTATTCTGGAAGCGTTTACGATCGATCTTAGTCTTTGACACTAAGATCTCGAGACGTCGCGGAATTTCCTCACCGGACCGGGCGTTGTCCTTTCACAGAGGGATCCAGGTTCGGGTCGACGCCCATCACACCGAGGTGAAACCGCTCCCTCAAAGAGGTGCCAAGATGTCCGAAACGCTCAACCTTCCCGTCGTTCCCCTTCGCTCCTTCGTTCTCTTTCCCGGGGTCACGTTTCCGATCTCGGCGGGACGCGCAGGGACCCTGCGCGCCATCGAGGCTGCTGCGGCCACCCAGCCAGACCGCCTGGTGTTCGCCGTGTCGCAGCTGAGCGACGAGGAGAGCGTCACGCCGGAAGGCCTGTACACCACCGGCACGGTCGCTTCGATCGGCGCGCTCCAGCGGGGGCTCGGCGGGGCCCGCCTCTTCCTGCAGGGGAAGCACCGCGGCATCGCTACGCGCTACTCCGAGAAGAACGGCTACCTCGAGGCGGTCGTCCTGAACACGCAGGAGATGGCTCCCCTCGATCTGCGTGATCCCGCGTTCATCGGCCTCTACCGCGAAGCGCGTGAGCGAGCCGCCGAGCTGGGCCGCATGTCGGGACTGGACGAGGAGGTGATCGAGCAGATCCTCGCCGAGGTGAACGAGCCCGGGCGGCTCGCGGATCTCATCGCTGGCTACATCGACATCCCGGTCGCCGAACGCCAGATGCTGCTCGAAACGCTCTCGACCGAAGACCGTCTGCGCCGGACGCTCGTGCACGTGCAGCGGCAGATCAGCGTGCTCAATGCGCAGCAGGATCTCAAGTCCAAGGTGCAGGAGGAGATCGGAGGACGCCAGCGCGAGATGTTCCTCCGCGAGCAGCTGAAGGCGATCCAGAAGGAGCTGGGGGAGACAGGCGAAGGAACCGAGGCGGAGAGCCTCGCCGAGCTTCGACGGAAGATCGATGCGCTCGTGCTGCCCGAAGACGTGAAGCGCGACGTGGACCGCGAATGGGGCCGCCTGTCGCGGCTAGGGCGCGAGTCGATGGAATCGCAGGTGATCCGCAGCTTCCTCGAGTACGTCGTCGAGCTGCCGTGGAGCACGCGCAGCGACGATCACCTCGACATCGCCGAGGCCTCCCGGGTTTTGGACGAGGATCATTACGCCCTGAAGGACGTGAAGGACCGGATCCTCGAGTTCCTGGCGGTGCGGCAGCTGCGCGACCGCGTGGCGCGGCGAGAACGCGCCGAAGCGGAAGCGAGCGAGAGCGAGGCGGGAGAGAGCGTGGACGCGGCGGAAGCGAAAGCGGGCGTTCCGGCGCCGCAGCTTCCCCGGGCGGACCTCGGCTCGGGCGATTCCTCCGGCAAGGGACGCATCCTGCTGTTCGTCGGACCCCCCGGCGTGGGAAAGACGTCGCTCGCGAAATCGATCGCCCGCTCGATGGGCCGCAAGTACATCCGTATCTCGCTCGGCGGCGCCCGTGACGAGGCCGACATCCGCGGCCACCGGCGCACCTACGTCGCGGCCATGCCGGGACGGATCCTGCAAGGGATGAAACAGGCGGGCACGAAGAATCCCGTTTTCCTGCTGGACGAGATCGACAAGCTCGGCGTGTCGTTCCAGGGCGATCCCGCCAGCGCGCTGCTCGAGGTGCTCGATCCGGCACAGAACGACAGCTTCACCGACCACTACCTCGGCGTGCCGTTCGATCTCTCCGAGGTGCTCTTCATCGCCACGGCGAACTTCATCCAGAACATTCCCGGTCCGCTCCTCGACCGTCTCGAGGTCGTGGAGTTCGCGGGCTACACGGAGCGCGAGAAGCTGAACATCGCGCGCACCTACCTCGTTCCACGCCAGCTGCAGGAGAACGGCCTGGCACCGGGACAGCTCTTGCTGACCGACGGCGCCCTCTCGGAGGTGATCTCCGGCTACACCCGCGAGGCGGGCGTGCGCCAGCTCGAGCGCGAGCTGGGCAAGCTCGCCCGAAAAGTCGCGCGGCGCATCGCCGCCGGTGAGGTGCAGCACGTCACGGTCGACCCCGTGAACGTGCCGGAGCTGCTGGGGCGCATCAAGGTGCACGCCGAGCGGAAGGCGGGGGAGGATCAGATCGGCGTCGCGACCGGCATGTACTACACGCCCGCGGGCGGCGACATCATGTTCGTCGAAGCCTCGCTGATGAGGGGGAAGGGCGAGGTCATCCTCACCGGCCAGCTCGGCGACGTGATGAAGGAGAGCGCACGCGCGGCCTGGACCTATGCCCGCTCGCATGCGGCGTCTCTCGGCATCGAGGAATCCGCTTTCGATCGGGACGTCCACATCCACGTGCCCGCCGGGGCCATTCCGAAGGACGGCCCGTCCGCGGGCGTCACGATGGCCACTGCCCTCGTCTCGGCGCTGTCGCAGCGGCCCGCGCGCCACGACATCGCGATGACCGGCGAGATCACGCTTTCCGGGCGAGTGCTGCCGATCGGGGGTCTCAAGGAGAAGGTTTTGGGAGCCGTGCGCGCCGGAATCCGAACGATCCTCCTGCCGAAGGAGAACGAGCGCGACCTCGACGACCTCACGCAGGAGGTTCGGGATTCCATCGAGATCTTCCCCGTGGAGGATCTCGGAGAAGCGCTCGCCGTCACCCTGCGCGGCGCCTCGTTCAAGGGAGGTCGTCTGCTCTTCACCAGCAGCGCAGCGGGGGATGGGGACTCTCCCAGCGTGACCAGCCACTGAGCCCGCTTTCGCGCGGCTAGGACGATTGGTAACCGTCTCCTCGTGGCCTGTAACGGATGAATCGGATGCGGATCCGAATGCTATCGGCGGCGAGATCAAGGCGCGTCGCCGAAGGCTGGAGTTGGCTCTCCGCCTAGGCGGCGCAACGCCGAGTGCGACCGCAACCGCCTGGCGCCCATAGGGTTGGGGCGGCGCGGGACCATCTGCGTTGTTGCCGCGACTCCGAGGTCACTCGGGCCTCGTTCGCCGCGGACGCCTCGCAGCTGGACCCGCGGCGCTCCCAACGAAAGACCACGAATTTACGGCGGGCACCACTAGAATCGCGCTCCGCGTGACGAGCTTCCAGCTGATCCTGTTGTTCGGAGCCGGAGTTCCGCTCCTCGTGACCGCGGTCATGCTGGCCGACCGCAAGGGAGCCTTCTCGAAAGACCGCTTCCCGTCGTCGCTGCGCAAGCGCGTGGCTCTCGGCGTCCTGGTCCTCGTCCTCGCCGCCACCGTGCTCTTGCCCACCGCCTCGGGCGGAAGCTCGGACGTGGATCCCTCCGGTCTCAGCTTCCTCCAGGTCTTCGCGGGTCAAGGGCTGCTCGTCCTCTTCCTCCTCGCGTGGTGGCTCATGGCCGGCCGCCCTCCGCTGCTCGACTTCCTCGCCCTGCGCACCGCGCGACCGTTTTCCGAGGCCGGAGCGGGCATCTGCCTGGGGCTGATCGGCTGGACGCTCACGCTCCTCGTGGGCATCGTCATCGCCGTGGTTCTGGGGCTGGCGGGCGTGAAGGCGCCGCAATCGATTCCGCCGCTGGTCAGATGGATCGCCGCGCTCTCCTGGCAGAAGCGTGCTCTCATCGTGCTCTGTGCGATGACCGTCGAGGAGTTTCACTTCCGCGCATTCCTGCAGACGCGCTTCGGACCGATCGTCGCTTCGATCTTCTTCCTGCTGGCGCACGGCGGCTACGGCGAGCCGCTGTTCCTGCTGGGGCTCACGGCCATCACGGCGGTCCTCTCGACGGCGTTTCGAAAGACGGGGGCCACGGTGGCGTCGATCTTCGCGCACGGCACCTTCGACGCGATTCAGCTCTTCGTCGTGCTGCCCTGGGCGCTCAAAATGCTTTCGAGCTGACCGGCGCTCTCGCGGGCGCGACGACCGCGGGGGCGGGTGCGATGGGCGCCGCGGGAGGAACCAGAGCTTGCGTCACTGTGCCGCGCGCGACTTCCACGATCGACCCGTTCACGGAGATTCCGGGCCGCGCCACCAGGGCCCGCCCCGTGTAGAGGGGCCCGAGCGATTCCGCGAGACGGTGAGCCAGCGCGGGGCTGCTCATCCGGATCCGCCACAGGAAGCCGATCGAATCCTTCACGCGGCCGGGGGCCTCGAAGAACAGGATGCGATCGTCCTGCCGGTCGGCGGCCAGCGTGGCCGAGTCTTCTCCGGCGCCGGCCCGTTCCAGCAGGGTGCGGAGCACCCATTCGCCGAAGGTGTCTCCGTAGAGCGATTTCGCGCGGCTGGGTAGCTCGTTCGCACGCGGTCTCTCGCTCGCGCTCAAGCGCACGCGCGAGGCGAAGCTCCGTCCCGGATGCAGGATCTCCGACGTGCTCTCCGGGAGGTGCCGGTAGGCCTCTTCGATGGCGACCCACCCCCGTCCGGCGGACGCGTCGGCCGCATGGGTGCGCTTGGCCTGGATCCAGGCGGTCCCGGCCACGTAGGGAAAGAGCAGCTCCTTGACGAAGAACTCGGGCACGCCCTCGGAACCTTCGATGGCGGCTCCTCCGGCGGCGAGGCTCGACATCATCTCCGTCAGACCGTTCCCTTCGAGGGCGGAGCGTCCCTCGAGGGGCAGGCGTGACACCAGAGCCTCGGTCATCACGACCGTCGCTTCTCCTTCGAGGAACGCTTCGAGGGCGAGGAGACTGTCCGTCGAGTCCTTCAAAGCCTTCATCCGGCGGTCGAGATCGAGCCGTTGATCCTGAAGAGCGTGCGTCAGCTCGTGGGTCAGGAGGGCTTCCTGCATCAGACTCGACGCTTCGATTCCCAGCTCGGGGGATCCGGCCGCGGCCTCGAGCGAGCGTTCCGGCACGATGAAGAATTTCTTCTCCCCCGGATCGTAGAAACCCGCGACCTGCCGCGCATAGAGGCGGGTGATCTTCTTGAGGAGCTCGGGTTCGGGCTCGATGAGCCCGACGGCCACCAGGCTGGCCGCGTAATTCTCGAAGGATGTGGGGAGATCTTCCACCAGCTTCCTGGCCAGGAGCTTGGGAAGATCCTTCTCGGGCAGGAGAGCCGAGATTACGGGTCCCCGGAACGGAACGCCGCGGATCTTCTCGACCAGCGTCTTGGCTTTCTCCACCGATCCGGCAAGGTTTTGGGCCGCATCGGCCGGTGGTTCGCCGGCGGCGCACGGCGCCGGGAACCGGATGGCGAGCAGGACGATCGAAAGACCGAGAATGAGGCGGTGTGGACGCCTCGAACTCTGGTCGCGTATCATTCGGCGGTTTCCACGTTGGAGGAGAGCATCGGCGTTTCGAGGTTAACAGCCTTCTGCCGCCGCTGAAACCGCGATGACCGAAGCGCCCGGCCCGGAAGCACACGGCCCAATTGTTCTCTGGCTTTCCAGTCGCTACGAGAACATCGAACTGGCTCAGGCCGCGCTGGACCATTTCTGTAAGGAGCGCGCTATCGGCGAGGAGGAAGAGCACTGGATCGGGATCGCCCTCCGGGAG
>JBDSFL010000278.1:0-13172 GCA_039919545.1 Thermoanaerobaculia bacterium
CCAAGTGCCGCATCGGCCACTTTGTAGAAGCGCAGATTTTGGAAGCGCTGGGCATCGACTACATTGACGAGTCGGAAGTGCTCACCCCGGCCGACGAGCAGTACCACGTGGACAAAAACCAATTCACCGTGCCGTTCGTGTGCGGCTGCCGCAACCTGGGCGAGGCGCTGCGCCGCATCGGCGAAGGAGCCGCGATGATTCGCACGAAGGGAGAGGCCGGCACGGGCGACATCGTCCACGCCGTCAAGCACCTGCGCGAGGTGACGCGGCAGATCAAGGCCCTGACGCTGCTCTCGCGGGACGAGCTGATGACGGCCGCCAAGAATCTGCAGGCCCCGTTCGATCTCGTCTGCTATGTGGCCGAGCACGGGCGCCTGCCCGTCCCGAACTTCGCCGCGGGCGGCATCGCGACGCCGGCCGATGCGGTGCTCTGCCGCATGCTCGGCGCCGAGGCCGTCTTCGTCGGCTCGGGCATCTTCAAGTCGGACGATCCGGCCAAGCGCGCCCGCGCCATCGTGGAGGCCACCACGCACTGGCAGGACATCGACCGCGTCGTGCGCGCGAGCGAAGAGCTGGGCGAGGGGATGAAGGGGATCGAGGCCGCCAAGCTCCTCGAATCCGAGCAGCTCCAGACACGCGGCTGGTGAAGCAGCGATGCTCGTCGGGGTTCTCGCGCTCCAGGGTGATTTCCAGGCTCACGGCGATGCGCTGCGCCGCCTGGGCGCGAGTGTCCGCGAGGTGCGCACGGCCGAGGAGCTGCGATCGGTGGATGGGATCGCTCTGCCCGGCGGCGAGTCGACCACGATGCGGAAGCTGATGGAGGGGACCGGACTGGACGAGGAGATCGCCGCGGGCGTGCGTGCGGGCAAGCCGATCTTCGCGACGTGCGCCGGCGTCATCCTCCTGGCCCAGGAGATCAGCAACCCGCACGGGCGCGGGCTCGGCCTCCTGCAGGCCGGCGTGGTGCGCAACGCCTACGGGCGCCAGCTCGACTCCACGATCGTGCCTCTCGAAAACGTCCGCTCGGACCTGTTCGGCGACCGCGCCCTCGAAGGGGTCTTCATCCGCGCGCCGCGCCTCGTGGCGCTCGGACCCGATGTCGAGGTCCTGGCCTCACGCGGGGTCGATCCGGCCCTGGTCCGGCAGGGCAACATCCTCGCCGCCACCTTCCATCCGGAGCTCTCGAGAGACGATCGCATCCACGCGCTCTTCCTTTCTGGCCTTGAAGCCGTGCCGCAGCGTGCACGCGACACGCAGTCCACGGAGGAGAATCCAGGGGACGAGCAAGCCACGCTCGTGCCTGGAGCGTTAGAGCGCCCGGAGCGCCCGACAGCGCCGGAAGCCCGGCGGACCGCATGAACGACGCAGGAAAGAGGGGCCGATGACAGCAAGCGAACCGCAGATCCGCACGGAAGATCAGGGGGGCGTGAGGATCATCTCCATGGCGCGGGGCAAGGCCAACGCGCTGGACACCGACTTCGCCACGGAGCTGCATCGCACCGCGCTCCTCGCCCAGGAAGATCCGTCCGTCCGCGGGGTCGTCCTCACGTCGGCCTCTCCGAAGATCTTCTGCGGCGGGTTCGATCTCGCCGCGCTCGCCACCGCCGACCCCGATACCTTCGGGCGCTTCATTCGCACCATCGAGACGCTATTCTTCGACCTCTTCCTCTTCGGCAAGCCGCTGGTGGCCGCGCTCACCGGGCACGCCGTAGCCGGTGGCGCGCTGATCGCGGGCACGACGGACTTTCGCTTCGCGGCGGAGGGGAGCGGACGCATCGGACTGCCCGAGGCGAACCTCGGCGTGCACGTGCCCCGCTACTGCCTCGAGGCGATGCGCGTCTCCGTGGGCGAGCGCGCCCTGACCCGCTGGGCGCTCGGCGGGGACACGATCCCGTTTGCCGAGGCCAAGGAGCTGGGGGCCATCGACGCGATCCTCCCCGCCGAGCGTCTCCTGCCCGAGGCCATCGCCACGGCGGCGCGGCTCGGCACCGCCCCGAGCGAGGTGTACGCGGCCATCAAGAGAGACCTGCGCGGCGCCGCCGCGGAGAAGGCACGCTCGGTGCTCGTCGATGGCCGCAAGGCCTTCGTCGACTCCTGGTTCTCGCCGATCGGACAGAAGGGGATCGCCGCCACCCTCGCGCGCCTGCACGGCGGATGACCGACTCGTCCGATTCGTCCCACCCGTCCGCCTCGACCTCGTCCCTGGACACAGCGGCGGACGCCTTCGCCGAGGCCCTCGGTCTTTCGCGCGAGCGACCCGCCCCGCGGGCCTTCGAGGAGCTGTTCCTTCGCTTCAGCATGCGCTTCCCGTACGAGAACCTCACGCCGCGCGCGCCTGGGCGCGATCCGTCAACGGTCCTCGACGACTTCGTCGAGCGCGGGACGGGGAGCATCGGTCTCGAGCGCTCGCAGGCGTTCCTCGCCCTCGCGGCCTCCTTCGGATACGCGGTGCGCACGCTGCTTGGCGAGAGGGAAGGGCGCGTCGAGCCGGGTTCGGCCACGACGACCGGGGAAGCGGATGCGGAATGGTTCCCACACGCCGGGCTCCTCGCGGACCTCGAGGGACGCTCGTTCCTGCTCGATCCCGCGCTGCCGATCCCGATCCTCCTGCCGCTCGAGCCGGCGGGCACCGAGCTTCCCGCGCCGGCCGGCGGCATCTCCGTTGTGCGCGTGGGCGAAGAGCTCCGGCTCTCGGTGAATGCGCGCGGCCGAAGGCGCGAGAGGGCGCGCTACCGCCTCGCGGCCTCGCCCGCGAATCTCCTGGAGTCGCTTCGCGAGGTCGAAGCCCAGAGCCAGGAAGCCATGCCGCGCGAGGCCAAGCGGTTCTACGACGACCGCCTCCTCTCGTTGCGCGAAAGGACGATCGAGGTGCTCGACCGCTGGAGCCGCCTTGTCTACCAGCCAGCGGGCGAGATCGGCGAGCTTCTCGAACCTCTGTTCCTCATATCGCCGGAGGCGATTCCCGAATCCGGTTCTGAAGAGCCTCCTGGAGACGCTGCTGCGGGCACGCTCTGGGTCTACGACGCGAGCGAGCTTGCGCCCGAAATGCTTCGGGCCCGGCTCAGGAGTCCGGAAGCGCTCCTGGCGCTCAACCCCGCCGGCACGCGCTTCGACGAGCTCGCGGCCTTCGACGGCGGCTGGAGCTGGAGGCTCACCGACGAGGCGGACGTGACCCTGCGCCGCGAGCGCATCGCCGCGACGGTCCAGGGCGTCGAGATCGAGACGATCGCCGGCGAGAGCCCGATCGCCCGCCGCAGCATCGCCATCCACCCGCAGCAATCGGGCTCGCGCGTGGTGCTGCGGGCCACGCTCTCACGCGAGGTGCCGCCGCGAGGCCTGGCCGAGAGCGTGCGCAAGACGCTGGTGTTCCACCTCGCCTCCGAGCTGCTTGCCCTCTCGCGCGAGACGGCGTCGAACGAAAGCTGAACCTAAAAAGTCAGCCGGTCGTCGTCGCGCAGGAGGCGCACGCGCGAGGAGCCGAGCGCCGCGATCTCGCTCTCGAGCAGGGCGAGAGTGGGCGGCTTCATGTGGTACAGGTGAATGGGAACGTCGGGAGGAAATTTCAGCATCTCGCACTGGAGAGAGCGAGGCGTGAGGTGCTTGGAGATCTCGGCGATCTCGTGCATCTCGTTCGGAAACGAGCACTCCACGAAAATTCCCTTGAGGTTCTTGGCCTCGCGCGCCGCGGCCCAGAGGGCCTCGGTGGGGCCGGTGTCTCCGGAGAAGACGACCGTGCTGTGGGCGTCCGACACGAGATAGCCGAACGTCGGCACGACGTGCGACACCGGGATGGCCACCACGGTGAGCCCGTTCACGCGGAACGGGACGCCGGTTTCAACCACGCGGAAACAGACCGTGGGGAGCAGGTGATTCGGGATGCGCGTGAAGTCGGGCCAGAGGTCGTTGTTGAAGAGGTGAGTCTTCAGGGAGGTGACGACCTCCTGCGGCGCGACGATCTCGATCGATTCGTTCACACGCCCGAACACGTTCTCCACCAGGAAGGGGAGCGACGCCACGTGATCCATGTGCGAATGCGTGACGAGGATCGCGCGGATCTTCGCCTGCTCCTCGAGCGAGAGCGATTCCGTCAGCGCGCCGGCGTCGAGCGAGACGGAGCCGTCGATCAGGAACGACGTCTGACGATGACTGGGTGTCGAGCCCCCGTAGGCTCCCAGAACGCGAATCTGCAAAGTGCCGGCATTATGCCGCAGCCCGTTTGGAAGCGCGCCGGTACTGTGATCCACGTCACAGGAAAGCGTATCGACCCGGGAATCTTCCCCGTCGGGAACGGCAACCGGGCTTGAACGGTTGGTTCGCCTTGCTATGATTCAAAAAAAAGAGGCGACCATGAACGAGAGAGATACGTGGGTCGAGAACTCTTCCGAAACACCCGCCCGAGGTGCGCCGCAGGGTTTTCGCGACATGCTCAGCAAGGCCCGAGAAGTGTCTCGAGGGCAAGGGGTCGTGCAGGGCTCGACCATCTTCTTCAAGAATCTCGCCGAGTCGGTCAGCCATTCGAATCGCAATCTGAAGATCGGGCTCTCGTTCCTCGCGTTGACCTTCGTGATCATCACCTGCATGGCCGGCTTCATGTTCGTCAAGGCCTTCCGGCAGCAGGAAGACACGAAGCGAACGATGGCGGGAACGATCGCTGCGTCGAGCGCGAGCCTCGAGAGCAAGATCGGCTCGCTCGCGACGAAAATCGACGGCCTCGACGCGGAGCTCCAGGCGACGCAAAAGAAGCTTCAGGAGTCCGAAACGGCTCGCGCGACGATGGCTCAGGAAATCCTCACGGCCCGCCAGGAGACCCAGAAGGTGCGACAGGAGATCGAAGGAGTTCAACGCGGGAACACGGAGCTCTACGACTGGGTCGCCAAATTCACCGTCACCTACGAAAAAGACCGCACCGCCATTGCCCAGCGGATTCCGGGGCTCGGAGTTCCACAAGCGGCCAAGCAGTAGCACCGTGACGGCGATCTCGAGAAAGGGACTCCGCTCGAGGCACTCCCGAGCCGGGATCCGGACAGGCACCAAGCCTTCGCGCGGCGAAGGCGAGCGCAGCACGGAGCGTCGCGCCTCCGTCAGCGAGTGAACCGCGAGTGTCGTACTGGGTTCCCGGCTTCAAGATCCAGGAGGGGCCCGAGGTCACCGGGATCCCGCTTCACTACGTCGCCGAGCGCGAAAGCGACGGCGTGCCCGTCTGGATCCGGGTGGACGGACACGTGGCAGACGAATCGGCGGGCGCGCTCGCGCTCGCGGTCACGTACGAAGCCACGTCCCGGCTCGACCACCCGGAGCTTCCGCTGGTCCTCGCCTTCGGATCGACCGAAATCACGGGGCGGCCCTTCCTGGCCTTTCAGTTCGATCGGGTGGCGCGGCCCCGCATGATCGCCCCGGCGGAGGCGGCCGAAGAGGCCACGGACCTCGCCGCGCGGCTTGCCGAGGTGCATTGGCTCGCGCTCGAATGCGGCTACGGCGGCGTCTTCATTCCGGTCCACGAGCTCGACCGCATCCGGAAGGGGTACGCGGTCGAAGGGCGTCGCCTGCCGATCTGGGAATTTCTCGCCGAGCCGCGCCGGAACGACGGACTCTGCGGCTTCCTCGGTGCGCTTCCCGAAGACGAGTGGGCTCCTTTCACCGCACCCGAGCTCTTTGTGAGGCAGAGGCACAAGACGTCCATCCGGCCGGCCGTGGTCTATCGCCTGGCCCTGCAGCTCGACTACATCCTGCACGGGACGCATCGAGCAGCCGCACCCGCACCGGGCGACGCGCCCGCGTTGGATCCGGGCACCCCGCTCGCGGGAGACACCGAGCTGGATCGCCTCGTGCGCGCGGCGCTTCAGCAGAGCCCCGCGCGGCGCCCCGGCCTCGAAAAGTTTCTGACTCTGAAGAACGCCGCGCAAAACCGCGGCGACCGAACGGCCAATTGAGAAGGGGGAGACGATGAGAGTGAGATTCGGCGCGGTGCTCCTGGCCGTGATGGGTGTGGCCGCGGGCGGGACGAAGAGCGCGCTCGCGCAGAACTGCACGGGCGCGCAGTCGCTTGCCAACAACTTCTCGCGGGGGGGCCCGAGCATCCCGCCGGATATCAACGTCTCACGGGGCGACCTCTCGAATCCGGGAGCCCGGGCTCTCGCATTGGGAGGCGCGTTCGTGTCGACGGCTGACGACGCCACGAGTTCCGTCAGCAACCCCGCCGGCCTCGGAAGCCTCGTCGCAGCGCAAATTCAATACGAGCAGCGGGTGGAGCCCGGTACACAAACGACGCCCGCCGATCTCAGCCGCGCCTTCGACGCGACGAACAGCAGCGCATCTGCCCCGTTCGTGGACAAGAAGTCTTCGGCACCGTTTCCCTACTTCTTCAGCGGCATGCTTCCGATCTCCGACACCGTCGTGGCGGGCATCACGTACCAGACGCTCGTGAACGAGTCCGGCAGGACGATCGAGAATATTCCCGGCGCCAACGATTCGGTTCGCTTGGCGGCGGGACCCTGTTTCGCGGTCGAGAACACAAATTTCTACATTCCTTTGTTCAACGTGACCCAGACCACCAGCGTTCGCCGGGTTGGAGCCTCCGTGGCCTGGCGCGCGCTCCCACGGCTGTCGCTTGGCCTTTCCGTCTTCTACAACAACGAAGAGCGCGATCAAACATTCATCAGCGGCGACGCGAAGGGAAGAGTTTCCGTCACCTCCCCCGGGGCCATCGACCGGACCGAAATTCAAACATCGTCCTGGAAACCCAGCTTCATCGTCGGGGCCCTCTTCAATGTGAACGAAACCCTGAAGCTCGGGGCGGCCTATTCACAGGCGGTTCGGTTCGACGACACGAACAAGGCGCCCGTCCGTCCGGGTGTGTCCTTCGAACGCGAAAAAGTATTTTTGCCGACGGTCCTTCCCGCACGCGCCTCCCTCGGGGCGACCATCTCTCCGACGCCCGTCCTCATCGTCGCGCTCGAAGGAGTGTGGATCGACAACTCCAAGCAAGCTCAGGTCAATTTCCCCGTGGGCTTCGGGGGCAACTTCGGGACCGAGGCGATCGAACGATCCAACTACACGTTCGAAAACGGGTACGAGGTCAGACTCGGCCTCGAGTGGGCCATCCGTGAGACGCGGCGGCAACGGCTCGCGCTTCGGATCGGCGGGTGGATGCAGAACACTCCCCGGCTCGTGTTCAATTCCTTGCGCGGAACCAGCGCCCCCGAAAAGATCCTGCTGAACTACTTGCGCGTCACCCTCGCTCCCGAATCGGTCTCGCGCCTCTACCACGTCACCGGCGGTGCGGGCCTCGTCCTGAACAAGAAGCTTCAGCTCGACGTGGGTGCCGACTACGAGACCGAATACCGATCCCTCACGCTCTCGGCCCTCGCCGGCTATTCGTTCTGAGCATGAAGGCAGCGCGAATTCATCGAGCGAGGAGGGTCGTCCTGAGCGCTGCCGCCCTCGCCTTCGCGCTGGTGTTTGCCATTCCGGTCCGCGCCCAGACGCCGTCGTCCGGTGGTCTCGGTGAGCTGGAGAGCGTTGCGACGCCGACGGCGACCCCCGCGGCGAACCCGGCGAAGGCGCTGGATCCCCCCGCGCCGTTCGTCGGAGCCGACACGAGCGTGACGGCAGGGCCAGCCACTTCAACGACGCCATCGGCGCCATCGACAGCGCCCCAACCCGCCGCGACTCCTGGGACACTCGATAAAGCGGGAGTACCCGCGCCGAGCGACTCCCCCTCGCCCGGCATGCCGATGCCCAACAACGTCCTCATCCTGTTCGGCGTGGGAGCCATCATCCTCGTCGCGACGGTGATCGTGACGCTGGCCGTCGTGATGAAGAACCCGGTTGTCATCCAGGTTTACTCGCGGTCGGGCGGAGCCGGAGAGGCCACCGCGGACGGACCCGCCCCCGCCGGCTGGATCGAGGGGGCGAACGTGCGCATGGGCAAGCCGCCGGAGGGAACGCTGAAGATCCAGCCCGGACGCTTCATGGTGGATGACGGGGATCACCAGCTCGAGCTCCGGATCTTCCGCACGACGGGCGCCGAGCGCGTGGAGACGACGATCGGCCGTGACGTCGGCTCACCGTATCGCCACATCCAGATCAAGGCCCCGTCCGTGTCCGGCAAGCATGCCAAGCTCGTGTTCGACGGAGGCGCCTACTCGATCATCAATTACTCGAGGACGAATCCCACGAAGGTCAACGACCTGGATCTCCCCGAGAACGCCTCGCGACGACTGGTGGACGAAGACCGCATCGAGATTGGCGAGGTCACGATGACCTACTACGAGACGTAAGGCCCGGTCCTGGTGGAACCTGCCGACACCGGATACCTGACCGCCGGAGTTTCCAAAACCGGACGGCGCGAGGCCAACGAGGACTCGGCCGCCTGGGGCACGTTCGGGGAGGGAAGCGCGGTCAGCGCCTTCGCGACGGTGTGCGACGGCATGGGCGGACACAACGCCGGGGAGGTCGCCTCCGCGATGGCGGTCGAGATCCTCAAGCAGAAGGTGTACGAGCTCGCGGCGTCCGAGGCCGACCGCATCCCCGCGGAGGGGGCGGGACTCGGGAAAGCGGTCCGGGAGTGGATCGGCTTTGCCAACCAGTCGATCCACGAGCGAAGCCTCGAAAAAGTCGAGCACCACGGCATGGGCACCACCGCCGCCATCGCCCTGGTGGTCCACCCGAACCGGCTCGTGGTGGGCAACGTGGGCGACAGCAAGATCTTCCTCGTGCGCGACCTCCAGGTGGGGCAGATGTCGACCGACCACACCGCGCTGGCGGAGCAGCGGCGTGCCCTCGGGCGCGATGGCGTGGCGCCCGAGGACGACGCCGGAAATCCGTTCGCGCATGCCCTGACGCGGAGCCTCGGGCAGGAGCCGCGCGTGGATCCCGACGTCGTGTTCGACATCGAGATGCTGCCGGGGGATCTCGTCGTGCTCACCAGCGACGGAGTCACCGACGTGCTCGAGTCCGAACGGCTCCTGGCCGCCGTGGAGGGCTGCTCCTCGCTTCCCGAGGTCGCCGAAGAGATCTATCGCCTCGCCTACGAGCAGGGCTCGCGCGACAACATCACGGTCGCGCTCATCGCGAATGGACGCCCCACGCGTCTCCACGCATCGCCGAGGACGCCGTTCGGTGAGACCACGGAGATCATGGCGATTCCGTCCGGTGCAATGCTCGGTCCGACCGGCCAGTCCGGTCAGTCCGGTCAGTCCGGTCAGTCCCTGGCAGCAGCGCAGCCGGCGCGAGCCCCCGCCGATTCGACGCGCGCGAATCGCAGGGTGCGAGCGGGTGCCGGCATCGCGGCCGTCGCTCTCGTCGGAATCCTCGCGGCCATCTTCTTCCCCCGCAGCCTGCCGCGCGATCCGGACCCTGCCTCGTCGCGTGGCCCTTCGCCTTCGGTGAGAGCCACCGCCGCCACGGCCGTCGCACAGACGTCACGGCCGACCCCGGCAGCCGCGACGGCTCCAGACGAAGATGTCGCCGGACCCCGCCCCGCCGCCACCGAGCCGAAGCCCGCCCTGCCCGCGCCGCGCGCGGCGTCAGAGCCACGGACCACGCCTGTCAGCCGGCTGGCCGTCATCAAGACTCTCGAAGCGGCGCCTCCTCCGCGCGCGACGCCGCTCGTCACGATCTCGGAATCCGTGCGGCCCACTCCCCCCGTCACGAACATCACGGTCGGCGCGGCTCCCGATCCCGCCGGGGCCCGTCCGAGCACGGTTGCAACGGCGGCTCCGGCGGCTCCGGCAGATCCCGCTCCGCTGACCGACCCGATCGATTCCGCGAAGGTGGAGAGCGCGACGATCTGGGTGTCGGCCGCACGCTACAAGTTCGAGTTCGTGCTCGATCGCCGCGTGCGGAGCACGTCGCGCGATTTCGTCTTCAGCCAGGGTCAGCTTCTCGTGACGACCCGCGAAAATAGCCGCCTGGTGGTCGGAACGAAGGATCGAAACTCGTTCAAGTGCGCCGGCTTCGACAGCGCCGTCATCACCTGCGCCATATCCACGGGTTTCACGGAGTTCTCCGGCAACGACAAGCTGCGGGAAGGCGATGTCGTCTCCATCGCGGGGACGCTCGGAGACGGACTCGCGATCTCCGTGAAGGCTCAGGTGCATTCGCGATGAAACGTGCGTGCGCCGGAGCCCTCGCGGGCGTGCTTCTCCTGCGGTCGGAACGAGCCACGGCGGGCGCGCTCCGCGTGCGCGTGGACCCGCGCCACCGCGACACGATCCTGGTGAGCTTCCCGCGCGACGGCAAGTCGCTTCCCCTGGACGTCATCTGGTTCCCGGCCCCCGGCGGCGCCAAGCCCGCGTCGTTCAGGAGCCCGAACCCGGAGAGCATCGACATCTGCGCGTTTCTGCGCGCGGCCGGCGCGGTCGCGACGAAGGGACCTCTCGACGTGGTCGTCCGGCGCGGCGATGCCGAAGCGCGCGTGAACCTCACCTACGACGGGCGCTCCTGCGCTCCCCTGATCGCGACCGGCGGCTCCCCCGACGACCCCGGGGCCGCGACGCCGAGATCCAGGACGAGCGGCCAGAAGGTCGCCGCGCCGGCGCCCCCGGCGCCCTTCGTCGTCCAGCGCCCGGAGCGCGAGCCCGCGCGCCCCGCGGATGCGCGTTCGCCCGAAGGAACGCTTCGTGTCAAGGACGGGTGGCTCCACTTCGAGGTGACGTTCGATCGCCCCGTGAGAATTGCCGACCGCAGCAGCGTGATCGTCGATCGCTTCCAGCGAAGAGTCCTGGGCGGAAAGTCCTCCTTCAAGAAGCGATCCGTCTTTCCGGTGACGCTCAGGAGACAGCGCGTGCTCGAGTGGAAGGTCTCCGCCCCGCTGGCGGGCCTCGATCCGCCGCTGCAGGCCGGGGAGACGGTTCTCGTCAACTTCGAGCTGGACGGCGCCTCCTTCGAGGCGATCCCATTTCGAATCGAGGTCGAACCATGACACGACGGATCACCGGCCTCGCGCTCGTCCTGCTCGTCGCGCGAGCCGCCGCCTCGGAGCCCCCGCCGCCGCTGGCCGTTCGCAAGGACGGGCTCCGGCCCGGCTGGTTCTTCGTCGGCGTCGGGCCCGACGGCAACCGCGAAATTCCCATCGAGGTCGAGGTTCGCATCGAGGGCGCAGCCGCACGCACGTTCCGCTCACCGGAACCGCGCGCGTTCGACCTCTGCCGGATGATCCGCGACGCGGGCTGGTCCACGACGGCCGCGCCGCTTCTTCTCACGGTGAAGCGCGGCACCGCTCAATTCCAGGGGCGCCTGTCGTATGACGGCAAGCTGTGCGCGAGCGGCGCGCCGGCTCCCGAGCGCCCCTCGCGCTCCTCGAACCTGCCGAGACTCGAAATTCCCGCCCCGCTTCAGACCGAGGAGACTCCCGTGATCGCGGCCGCCGTCGAACCACCACCGACGCCGTCGCCAACGAAAGCCGCGCCCGCAGCGGCAAGACCCACGGCGTCGGCCGCGCAGGCCGAGCCGGCAACGACGATGAAGCCGGCGGAGGTCGCGACGCCGACCGCCTCCCGCGAGAGGGTCGTCGCGCGCACCCCCGTTGCGGAGGCGACCCCATCGACCGCGCCGGCCGCGGCCGGATCCGGATCGAAGCGAACGACTCCGACTCCGCAAAGCGCGCTCGTGATCCAGGAAGCGGTGCCGACCGCGAAACCGACGCCAGGATCCCCGACGCCGACCGCGCCGTCTCCCGTGGCGACGGCACAGGCTGCCGCGCCGCGGGTCGCCGCAACGCCAAACGCCGCGACGCCAAGCGCCGCGACGCCGAGCGCCACGAACCCGAGCGCCGAGAAACCAAGCGCCGCGACGCCGATCGCACCTGGGGTCGTCACCGCGCAACCGGCGAACCTCAGCCTGGGCGAGACGTCATCGTCGTCGCAGGCCATCGGCGCGGCGGCCCGCGGGTTGACGCGCGCGAACCTCAAGAAGCTCGGCGTCTGGATCTACGGGGACAAGAAGAACCGGACCGAGGAGTACCAGTTCGAGCTCACGTTCTCCAGTCCCGTCAACGTCGAGGGGATCGAAGACGCCACGATCGTGAGCGCGACCGTGAGCATGAACGGCTTCACCGGGACCCTCTTCGACAAGGGAACTCAGAATCTCCTCGACCCGATGGACACTCCCGCGTCCACCACGGTCGTGCGCTTCTCGGTTCCGAAGGGCCTCGCGATCACCAATCCCGCCGTGAACCACATGGTCTACATGACGGTACGCATCGGCGACGCGGTCTTCGAAGGCAGCGCTCCGGTGAAGCGGCTCAAATCGCGATGAGAGGCAGGCTCGCGTGCGCGCGGCTGGTGAGCGGGTTCCTCCTGCTCCTCTCCGCCCGCGCGAGCCTCGCCCAGATTCCCCGGATCTCCGGGGTGAGCATCCAGAAGACGTCCGAGAAGATCTTCGTCATCGCCGAGCTGGAGAGCGCGATCACGCTCGACCGGAGCGCGCGCATCTTCGTGACGCAGAGCAAGGTCCTGAAATCGGGCAAGTCGCTGCTCGGCCCGAAGCCCATGGGCTTCTGGGCGAAGAACGACGGCGAGTTCAAGATCCGGTTCTCGATTCCCACGCCGGGGCTCCCCGACGCCGGACGGGAGATCGGTCCGGACTCCCGCGTCGAGCTCACGCTCCAGTACGAGGGCGCGAGCCTGGGGACCTTCGCGGCGACCGTCCTGGAAGGAGCCCCCGCGCTCATTCCAGCCGCGCCACCGTCCGCTCCCGCCGCCGCGATGGCAAAGGAGTCCGTGCCAGCAGCGGCGGCACCCGTCTCGGGCGGCGACGCGCCACGACCCACGGGGCCTGGATCCGCACCGTCCGCGGCGCCGGGAGCGGAGTCATCGGACGCGCCCGGCGCGACCGAGACCGCGGTCGCTCTCGCCGCGGACGCCCCGGTTCCGTCGCTGGCTTCCCCTCGGCTCCCGACTACATCCACGGCACACGAGATGCCGACCCAGGTCCGCAAGGCGGAGAGCGTTCTGGCGGTTGCTCCGATCGGATCGCCGTCGCGTTTCACCGAACCGCCGCCGGAGAAGCGGACTCCCCGACCCACGGTCGCGGGCCCGCAGGAGCCGCCGCCGACGCCCGTCGAGAGCCGGGACGTTCCGCCGCAGGGCTCGTCTGCCCGGCTCGCGGCGGGAGCCATGCTCGCCGTGATCGTGGCCGGCGCCACATTCGTGCTCAGGCGCAAAGGAAAC
>JBDSFL010000280.1:0-21032 GCA_039919545.1 Thermoanaerobaculia bacterium
CTGATGCAGTTCCAGGCCGACGTGCTCGGCGTCGACTGCGTGCGGCCGGCCCAGCTGGAGACCACCGCGCTGGGCGCGGCCACGCTCGCCGGACTCGGGGTCGGCTTTTTCGGCTCGCTCGAGGATCTGGCGGCCACGTGGCGATCCGATCGGGTCTTCCGGCCCGGGATGAATGGAGACGAACGGCAGGCGCGGCTGGCGGCGTGGGCATCGGTGGTCGCGAAGGCCTGAACCCGTCCTGCGGACGAAGAGGTATCCCCGTTTCGATTCGACAGGGGCATCCGGCGGCGGGCGCGGGCGGCGGAATCCGAGAAAAACTTTCCGCCCTGCTCGTCCGTAGTAGACCTATCCGAATCTTTTCGCCGCTCCGACTCACCGCTCTGGCCGCCGCCGCGATCACGCTCGCGGCGGCGACATCGGCACAGGCTGCTCCAGAACCCCAGCCCGGCGAGTTCAAGGCGGGCGAAACGGTCTCGCGGGTCGCCTGTCTCGCGGCCCCCGAAAAGACGTACGCCCTCTACCTGCCCACGAGCTATGACCCGGTCAAAGAACCGGGGCGGAAGTGGCCGGTCCTGTACCTGTTCGACGCCCGCGGGCAAGGCCTGATGCCGCTCGGCTTGTTCCGCGAAGCGGCCGAGCGGTTCAGCACGATCCTGGTCAGCTCGAACGACACGCGCTCCGACATTCCCTTCGCGCCGAATCTCGCGGCAATCCAGGCGCTCGTCGCCGACTCGCACCGCCGCTTCGCCCTCGACACGGCGCGGCGCTACGCCGCGGGATTCTCCGGCGGTGGGCGCATGGCGGCAATGCTCGCCTTCATCCTGAAGGGCTCGCTCGCCGGCTCGATCAGCTGCGGTGCGGGCTACGCCGAGAACTATCCGCCGCGCAAGGAAATGCCCGTCCCCTTCTACGGCACCATCGGCGACGAGGACTTCAACTTCCTCGAGATGCAGCTCCTCGAGCGTACGCTCACCTCCCTCTCCGTCCCGCACCGCATCACGGTCTTTTCCGGACCTCATCGCTGGCCCGATGCGTCGCTGTGTGCCGACGCGCTGGAGTGGATGCAGGTCCAGGCGGCCCGAGCCGGGCTGATCGCGAAGACCGACGGCGTGCTCGACGATCGCCTGGCGCGCGAGCGGCGGCAGGAAGCGGAGCTGCGCCAGACGGGGCAGCTGCTCGCGGCCGACCGCCGCCTGGAAGCGATCGTCCGCGACTTCGACGGCCTGCGCGACGTCGCTGCGGAGAAGGCGGCCTTGGCCGCCGCGGTCCGTTCTTCCGCCCACAAGAAGCTCGCCGCGGAGGAAGACGCGCTCATGAAGCGCGAACGTCAGGTCCTCGCCCGCCAGGAGACGCTGCTTCAGAGCGCGCTCGCCGAGGAAGCGCCCGCCGCGCGGCTGGTGCGCGATCTCGGCATCGGCGAGCTGAAGCAGAGCGCGCTGGAGAAGGACAGGAGCGCGGAAGGGAAGCTGGCCAGCCGCGCGCTCGCGTCGCTGATCGCCCGCACGAGCGACCTGACGGGCGATTTTCTGGAGAAGAAGCAGCCCGCACGCGCGGCGCTCTGCCTCTCGGTCGGTGTGGAGATCAGGCCGCAGAACAGCTTCACCTGGTACAACCTGGCCTGCGCGCAGGCGATCGCGGGTCAGCGCGCGCGCGCGCTGACCTCGCTCACGCGGGCCACGGAGCTGGGACTTCCCCGCGGGGCGGATATCGAGGGCGACCCGGACCTCGCGAGCCTGCGGACGGAGCCGGCGTATCGCGACGCGCTCGCCCGCCTGAAGGCCGCACGCGATGCGGCTGGTATGCGCGACGCGGCTCCTGCGCCCACGGCCGCCCCCGCCGCAGCCCCCGCCGCCGTTCCCTGATCCGAATTTTTCGACGCCGGACAGCCATGTCCGAATTCCGCCAGCCCGATCGCGCGGAATGGAGAGAATGGCGGCATGGAACTGGACCCCGAGAGCTGCTACCGCGCGGTCGTGAGCCGAGATCGCCGCTTCGACGGACGCTTCGTGCTGGCCGTCCGCACGACGCACGTGTACTGCCGCCCCGGCTGCCCGGCCCCCCTGCCGAAGAAGGAGAACTCCCGCTTCTACACGTGCGCCACGGCGGCGGAAGAGGCGGGCTTCCGGCCGTGCCGGCGCTGCCGGCCCGAGACCGTGGCGGGCACGCCGGTCTGGTCGGGCACCTCGGCCACCGTCTCCCGCGCGCTGCGGCTGATCGGCGACGGCACGCTGGACGAGGTGGGTGTCGACGGCCTCGCCGCGCGGCTAGGCGTGGGGGCGCGCCATCTGCGGCGCCTCTTCGCCGAGCAGCTCGGCGCCTCGCCCCTCTCGATCGCGCGGACGCGGCGCGTGCATTTCGCGCGGCGCTTGCTGGACGACACGAGCCTCGCCGTGACGGACATCGCCTACGGCGCGGGCTTCGCGAGCATCCGCACGTTCAACGAGGCGATGGTCGCGACGTTTCACCGCAGCCCGAGCGCGCTGCGCAGCGCACGCGCACGCGGCGGCAAGGAAGCGACGCTCACGCTGAAGCTGCCGTTCCGTCCGCCGCTCGACTGGCCCGCGCTCGTGGGTTTCCTCTCTCTGCGGGCAATCCCGGGCGTGGAACGCGTCACGGCCGATCGCTACGCGCGGACGATCGCGGACGGCGAGGAATCGGGGGTGCTCGAGGCGTGGCCGATGAAGGACGCACCGTTCCTGTCGCTGCGCCTGCCGCTCTTCCGGAGCGGCAACCTCATCAGTCTGGTCGAGCGCGCGAGCCGCCTCTTCGACCTCGAGGCTGACCCGATCCCGATCCAGCGCTCGCTCGGCGAGGACTCGCTCCTCGCCCCGCTCGTGAAGCGCCGCCCCGGCCTGCGTGTGCCGGGTGCGTGGGATCCGTTCGAGCTGCTGGTGCGCGCCGTGCTCGGACAGCAGATCTCCGTGAAGGGCGCCACCACGCTCGCCGGGCGGCTCGTCTCGCGTTTCGGGCGTGCGCTCCCGGAAGGTGCCGCCGAGCTCACTCATCTCTTTCCGACAGCCGCCGCGCTGGCCGAGGCCGACCTGACGTCCGTGGGTCTGACGCGCTCGCGCGCCGCCACGCTGAAGGCGCTGGCCGGCGCGGTGGCGACGAGGGAGCTTTCTCTCACCACGGCCGCCACGCTGGAGGAGTTCGTCGCGCGGCTCACGGCGATTCCGGGCATCGGGCCCTGGACGGCTCACTACGTGGCCATGCGCGCGCTGAAGGAGCCCGATGCGTTTCCCGAGGGAGACCTGGCGCTCCGGCAGGCGGCCGTGCCGGGCGAGACCCCGCTCTCGATCCGCGCGCTCGCCGAACGCGCCGAGGCCTGGAGGCCGTGGCGCGCGTACGCGGCGCTGCATCTCTGGACCAGCCTGTCCGACGCCAACCGAAAGGATCTGCCATGAATCTCACCACCACCACGCTCGACACACCCGTCGGGCCGCTCGTCGCCCTCTTCGAGGATGCAAGCCTGCGCATGCTGGAATTCGCCGACGGCGCCAAGTACCCCTCGCACCTGCATGCCGAAGCTTCGACACCGAAGAATCACCCCGGCCCCTCGCGCTTGCGGGCCTACTTCGACGGCGACCTCGAGGCGCTCGACACGATCGAGGC
Source organism: Thermoanaerobaculia bacterium (assembly GCA_039919545.1). Taxonomy (GTDB): domain Bacteria; phylum Acidobacteriota; class Thermoanaerobaculia; order UBA5066; family UBA5066; genus JBDSFL01. Next base: position 3,613 of record JBDSFL010000280.1, read on the forward strand.
CGAAGGGGCCGGCACGCTGTTCCAGAAGAAGGTGTGGGCCGCGCTGCGCAAGATCAAGGTGGGCTCGACGCAGTCGTACGGCGCGCTCGCCGAATCGATCGGCTCACCCACCGCCTTCCGCGCCGTGGCCTCGGCGAACGCGCGCAATCCGATCGCGATCGTCGTCCCCTGCCATCGCGTGATCGGCTCGGATGGCCGGCTCAGCGGCTACGGCGGCGGCGTGGAACGCAAGCGCTGGCTGCTGGTGCACGAGGGCGCGCTGCTCGGATAGGTCCAAAAGGCGAAGGAGCCACTGCGGATCCAGCTCGTCCATTGTGCCGACGAGGCTGGCTACTGGCGGCTCATCCAGTAATCCCGAAACGCGCGCAAGCGGGGCAACGATTCACGATCCTTGGCCCGCCCTGCGGCCACCTTGCTCGCGATGATGTCGTCGGGATGGCACACAGGAAAACTCGCCACTTCGACGCGCCGCTTCCAGGCATCCTCGAACCGTTCGATCCCATCCGGAGCAAAGACGAGATCGAGATCGAACGGGCCGTTCTTCAGCTGCACGAAATCCTTGCCGCGCAGAACGTCCGCCGCCTGCTCATCGTCGAGTGCGAAGCCGAGCTCTCTCAGCGCCACGACGAGAGCGGAACAGTTTGCGGGTGACTTCTCGACGAAGAGATCCGCATCCTGGGTCGTGTCCGGGAAGCCGAGAAGGATCGCGCCGGACTTGCCGATGAAGAGATACCGGATCGTGTGCAGGGCAAAGACGTCGCGGATCTCTTCGGCTTGCCGGTACTCGAAGGCGGCGGCCATCTACCGGCCGTATCCGAGCCACTCCGGGAGATTGACCTCGCACCACGTTCGGTAATCGCTCATCGTGTCGAACGCGCGAAAGGGCGCGTCGTCCAGGACGGGCTTGTAGGTGCGAATGAACGCGTATTTCACGCGTTGCGCCAGCGGACGCTTCGCCGCGGCTTCGAACTCTTCCAGCCACCGCTGGCGCTCGGAATCGGTGGGCGATTCGTCCATGCGAACGATCTTAGCGCCGTGAGGGTCACAGGCCGGCACGGCCAAGGCGCAAGGGATCCCCGGCGCGCACGACCGAACAACGTGGCGAGCGCCCTGCCCGATCTGTTTCACTCGGAGGCCGAACGTCTCCCGATCCACGACCGCAAGGGGCTGACCTGGTGCATTCCGGTGATCCGTCGTCCCCTGCCTGCCATCGTGTGATCGGCTCGGATGGCCGGCTCAGCACTTCGCCTCGCTCGATGAGTTCTTCGAGATCAACGCCGCGCGCCGACGGCGTGGAACGCAAGCGCTGGCTGCTCATTCACAAGTGCGTGCAGCTCGGATGAGCTAGTAAAAAGCATTCCACGAGGGTCCCCGAACGGAAGGGTCAGCGACTCGCTTGCCAAAATTCGAAGGCGACCGCCATTTACCGAAGGTATCCGAGTGACTCCAAGTGAGGCAATATGCGTCAAACACCGAATAAGAACGAGTTTGGGCTTAGTGGATTTGAGAAGATCAAGTTCCGTTGTCCCTTGGCTGATGAGGAATGCGAAGAGTGTGGTTCGGACTGGCTTCCTTGTTCGTGTGCCTCCCCGCACTCGGGCAGGTTCAGTATGTAGGTCCATCGGATAAAACCGCAGGTGAGTTCCTGGCCGAACGCGAACGCGCGGGCCTCATTACGCCTCTTAACGTCAACCAGGAAGGCCCTTCAGACATCGCCTTCGTGCTGGGCGCCGCCAATGCGGCGGGGCAGTTCGGCGCGTACTTTCGGACCGACATCCACCTCGGTGACTCGGGTCACTCGAGCGACACTGGACGGATCTATTTCAACGTTTTCGTCCTTCCGGCAAACCAGTCGAATGGTTCAGTGAGTGGAGACCTTTATTCCCTCCCCGCCTACGGCTTCGCGACCTTCACGGACGTTGTCGGAAGGAAGAGCATCTCGGGTGCGGCGACGGTCGTGATTGCTGTCGATCACGGGAGGAGTACGGCACCCGCAGCCGCTCAATTCCTTTCCGTGTGGGGGAAGACCTACACGGCAGGCCCGAACGGTGGCGAGTTCACCACGACGCTTCCCGTAACCTACGGCTACCTGATCTCATCGGCGAGTCATGTCGATGCCATCGGCGTCGTGCAGAACAGCCGCAAGAGAACGAACGTGAGCGTCTTCAATCACATGACGGCTCAGACGATTTTTCCCGTGGTAACCGTTTTCGATCAGACCGGCCGGTACCTCGGCAACTTCACTCTGACCGTTCCGCCTCTTTCGACCGTACAGACCGGCATCGGCCAGTTCGTCGTCGATGAACCCGGGGGCATCATCGCGGTGTCGCTCACTTCAGGAAAGGCGACGGCCTTCGCCGTCACGGTGGACAACCTGACGAACGACGGCGATCTGCTCCTCGGATCGTATCGTCCCGAATGATCCGAATCGCCCGCCTCTCGTTGAGAGCCTGTGTCGTTTTTTAAGCGGCTTTTTGGCCTAACCAAGTCGGAGAGTCCGACTGCACCGGCGAAACTCTCTGGGCGCATGCAGGGTCTCGAAGAGCTCGCCCGAGGCAAGGGCCATCCGAACTTTCCGTTTCTAGACGCGGCCTACTCGCCCGGCTCGCGCGTGCCCTGTACTGACTTCACGTTCTGGATCGCTGGCCGGCTTGAAGCGAACGATCTGACCGCCGTCAAATACCTCATGCAGCAGATTGTTGCGGGTAATCCCGGACTTGGAGTTGACGGCTCGTGGGCGGCCGATCTCGTTGACTTCGTGGTTGCCATGCCCCTTGAGCGCTACGTTGGATTCTCGTCAACCGCGGCGTACTTTGAGCTCAGGGCCATCTTGATTCTCTTGGGCCTCGATGAAACGAGCGATAAGCGCATGCGTGGCTTTTCTCTCGCGACACCGAAGGGGAGGACTCTCGCTGAGATCATCGCGTGTCAGTGCCCGCGATGGAGCGACGACATTCTCCACCTGCGCGACCAGGCGAACACGTTCATCAAGCGAATGCGCCGAGACACGCCGTTCTGGAAGGAATTCCCGCTTTTCAAGGACGTTCTCTTGCCGGTGCGCCAGGAAACCGCAATCGACATGCAGTTCCAAAAGCTAACGCCCGCCGCGCGCCTCGATCTTTATCTGGTATCTGATCATGGCCCGATGCAAGTGGATCGGCTTGGCTCCGGCGGCCCGTTCGGCCGCGACACGGCTCGGTCTCATGAACAACTTGAAGCGCTCGGGCTCGTGGCGACGGTTCGTGACGAAGGCGCAGCGGTCGCGCTCTGGGACAAGGGAGAATTGCTCGAGCTCTGCGGGAGTCTCGGGATCTCGCATCGCAAAGGATGGAAGAAGAACCTCCTGCTCGGAGCGTTACGAACGGCCCGTCCCGACCTGGTCGAGAATCGCATGGCTACACATGCGCCGATCGCCGTGACGCCGGAGACTGCGAACCTCGTTGCCGGCGTGCGCCTTCACGCTGAGGGGATCACCACCGCATGCAACCTTCTCCTGCTCGCATGAGGTGTGCTTGAAACGTCTGAGCGCCGTTGCCCGTTCCGCTCGCGCTGAATGCCTTCGATGCGCGAGCGAGTCGGATTCGCCAGCTATCATGACCTCCGGAGCAGACAAATGACCCGTACCCTCGCTTCCTCGGTGATGGCTCCGTTCATCGCTTTTCCGATTCACGCTCAGGAGTCGAAGCAGCTCTCTGCTGCACCCTCGACAACCGGCTCCAAGCGGCAGGTGGCGCCTTGAAGGTGCAGCCACCGCACATGATTGCCACCCGATGAAGATCGTCAAGAATCGGGTAGATCGAGCGAGCCTGAATGGCGCGACGGATCTGCCGTTTCAACTTCGGATCGAGGATTTCGCGCTGGCGCTGCAGGATGTCTACGATTTTTTCTACGACGTGAACGTGGGCCTCGTCGGCAAGGGCCTCGAGCGGCTGGACGACATGCTGCGGCCGGCGATCATGTCCGGCGTGCTGTCGGACATGCTGACGGCGAGCCTGGCCAAGCACTCTCGCTCGCTGACGGAGAACGAGCACCACAACGGCCACCCCGACCTGGTCGTGAAAGGGGTCTATCCGAACAACGCGGTGGCTGCCGGGACTGAGGGCGTCGAGATCAAGACGACGAGAAAGCCGGGCGGCGCCGTGGACACTCACGGTGCCCGCGATCAGTGGATGTGCGTCTTCGTCTACACCGTCGACAACGAGACAGAGCCGGCGCAAGCCAGGCGGCCGATGACCTTCACGGATGTGTATCTGTCGCAGGTGAAGTTGGCCGACTTTCGAAAGAACGCGCGAGGCGAGCTGGGCACGAAGACCGCGACGCTGCACCGCGAAGGAATCTTCGCCCTACGGAAGAACTGGATCTACAAGCTGAAGAGATAGTCGGCGCCGTTGCCGTTCTTGTAGGCGGCCAGCTTCGGAATCGCGTCGGCTGCTAGAGAGAAGTAGCGCGGATCCTTCTCGACTCCGATGCTCGAGTAGCCGACGGCCTCGGCGGCCGCGAGCGTCGATCCGGAACCGGCAAACGGATCCAAAATGATTCCCTCGCCCAGAGGGAGAACGCCTCTGATCAAAGAGCGCAGGAATGACTGCGGCTTGAGGCTCGGATGAGGCGCGAGTGCCCGCTCGAGCTTGTGGGTCGGAGACGACTGGATCACATCGCCGAACGGCCGATCGCCCGATGGTCTCCTGAACCCCCCCGTCTTCCACTTCCGAAGGTTGTCCTGGACGCGGCCCTCGATCGGCTTGCGAAAGACGATCCACGGCTCCCACATCGACCGGGGCATCACGCTCACGCCGAGGAACTCCTCGTGCGCATGCTTGGGTCGATCGCCTCCTCGCATCGTCATCACGAGGCGCACGATCTCGCCGCGTCGCTCCAGGCCGCTCTGGGCCAGCGCGCTCGAGACGATGTAAGACAGGAGCGGATTGCTTGCGACCACGACGTTGGCCCCTGGCACGAGAGTCGGGACCAGCGCCTTTCCCCATTCGAGAAAAAAGCGGAACAACTCTGTCAGATCTTCCGGGGAAAGAACCGTGAACCGGGGGAGCGGAGCCCTCTTGTTGCCGTCGAAGCTCGGGGGAACACGCCACACCCCACCCTTGCCGCTGTGAAGCTTCTGCTGCTGCTCGGCCGTGTACTCGATGATCCCGTAGGGCGGGTCCGTCACCACGGCATGCACTGAATTGTCTGGCTGCTGGCGTAGCCACCCGAGACAATCGCCGAGGAACAGCTTCGACTTTCCGAACGAGAAGACATCCGAGGATGCCCGTTGCGGCTTCGGTTTCGACGAGTACGCGGAGGTCGTCTCCCGTAGCGAGTATTCCCCCCGCTTTTCTCGAGAGAAGATCGAGCCGGAATTCAAGGTCAGATACGATCTGACGCTCGATGAAGGAGCCTTCCCGATGAGGCCGGAAACGCCTTCCTGGATCTCAGCGACCGTGGCGAGCCGCTTGGCAGACAGGACCGTCACGATCGCGTCACGGACTTCACCAGGGCGACGGCGCCGGAGCGGACGCTTGCGGTTGCTTAAAGGCATATTCAGAGAGTAGACGTCTAGACGTCTTGGGTCAATTCAGACTCGACCGACTGATCTGCCCCCGCTGGCTGCCGACCTCATGCCCCGAAGAGCACCGCCCACCGGGCCGCCTGGCACGGCCACGTGCACGGGCCGCTCGTCGCTGAGCTCTCCAGGCTGGAGGTCGTCGCGATTCGGGGGGGGCGTGTCGCTTCCGTGCTGGTCCAAGGAAACCGCATTCAAACTTCGCGGCTTCTGATTCGGCGTCGGCTGCGCCCAGAACTTCGCCGGGGCTTCGATCACTCTCAGCCACTGCTGGTGCTCGGAAGCGGTGAACGGTTCATACATGCGAGCGAGCCCAGCGGCGAAAACGTCGAGCGAGGGCGAACGAGGACGACGACAGATCGCGGCTAGACTTCGCCCCCATGAACGGAGACTTCCCTCCCGACGACCTGCGCCGCCATGGCAACGCGGCCATCGAGCGCCTCGCGCGCTATCTCGAAACGCTCGAGGAGCATCCCGTCCTGCCGTCGACGAAGCCGGGCGAGCTGATCGCCCGATTTCCGAAGAGCGCGCCCGAGGGCGCCGAGCCGTGGGAGGCGATCGAACGCGACCTCGACGCGCTCATCGAGCCGAACCTCACGCACTGGCAGCACCCGGGCTACCTCGCGTATTTCGCCAACACCAGCTCGGTTCCGGGCATCATCGGCGACGTCCTCGCGGCCGGATACAACCAGGTGGGAATCCTGTGGCGCACGTCGCCGATCCTGACGGAGCTCGAGCAGGTGGTCGTGAAATGGCTCACGCAGCTGATCGGGCTGCCGGACAGCTTCGACGGCCAGCTTGCCGACACCGCGTCCACGGCGTCGCTCGTGGCGCTCACGGCCGCGCGCGAGCAGGCGTTTCCCGACGTGCGGCACACCGGGCTCTCGGGCCGCCCGCGCGGAATCGTCTACGCTTCCGAGCTGTCCCATTCGTCCATCGACAAGGCCTGCGTCGTCCTCGGCTTCGGGACGGAAGGGCTCCGGAAAATTCCGGTCGACGCCGCGTTCTCGATGGACGCGGGGGCGCTGAAGGAAGCCATCGAAGCGGACCTCGCCGCCGGCCACGTGCCGGTCGCTGTGGTGGCGACCATCGGAACGACGACGGTCACCTCGGTCGATCCCTGCGCGGCCATCGCCGATCTCTGCGAAAAGCACGGCCTCTGGATGCACGTCGATGCGGCGTACGCGGGCGCCGCCGCATCGCTTCCGGAGATGCGGCCGCACTTCGCCGGATGGGAGCGCGCCGACTCGGTGCTCTTCAATCCGCACAAGTGGATGCTCGTGCCGCTCGAATGCACCGCGCTCTTTTTTCGGAGGATGGAGCGCGTGCGCCGCGCGTTCTCGGTCGTGCCGAATTACCTCGAGACTCCTGAAGGCAAGGCGGGGGCCCGCGAGTACATGGACTACGGCATCCAGCTCGGACGGCGCTTCCGCGCGCTGAAGATGTGGATGACGCTGCGCGCGTTCGGAGCGGAGGGCATCCGGTCGCGTCTGCGGGAATCGATCACGCTCGCACGATCGCTTCGCGCAACGCTCGAGCGCGAGCCCGAGGTCGAGATCGCGGCGCCCACGCCATTCTCGGTCGTGGCGTTTCGCTGGGCTCCCACGCACCTCTCGCCGCAGGAGTGCGATGCCGCGAACATGCGCATCCTTCACGCCATCAACGCCGATGGCCGCACGTTCATCTCCCATGCGCTCGTGGGCGGACGCATCGTGCTGCGCGTCGCGATCGGGAACGTCCGGACGGGACCTCGTCAGATGGACGCGTTCCTCGACGCCTTTCGTATCGCCGTGAAGGCGGCGGCCTCCCCGTAATTTCCCGAACGGGAACCCAGCTCCCGACGGCAGACGAGATTCGAAAACGGATCCAGCACTTCTCGAGGAGGAACGAATTCCGCGATTTTCTTCTATGGGTCGGAGGACATCTGCACGCCGGAGCACGGTGGAACGCACCTCGATGCGCAGATCCGCTTCGCGGAAGGCAAGAGCGCGATGGACGCCATTCCGCCCTCGCGGCTGATCGCGTCTGCGGTCGGCTCCGGAGGGCCTCTCCGCATCGTGGCGTTCCTTCCAAAGAGCTTGCCCGCGGTACCGGCGAAGGACGCCTTTCTCGATGGCTTCCGGACGGCGATCGCGACCGTGGGCACCGGAAACTTCCGCCCGGAAAAAGGCGTAGAGTCAGGGGTTTGACCCCGCTTCCCGGGTCGGTTAACTTCGCCGTTCGCGCGTTGGCTCCTGCATCGCGCTCGAACGTTCCGCCTTGCGGCCCCGGCCGAGGATCAAAAAGAGATCGTCATGGAGCCTCTGAACAAGACCGCCGACCTCTCCGCGCTGAAGATCGATCGCGACGAGGAACGGTCCGCCCGCCGCTTCATCTTCCCCGCCATCGCCACGCTCCTCGTGGTGGGCCTGGCCGGTGCGTTCCTCTGGGCCCGTGCCCACGGCGGCGTGGCCTTGCGCGCCCCCGAGGTCTCCGTCACGCGGGTCTCTCTCGTCACCCCCACGCAGGCGTCGACCGTCCTCACCGCATCCGGCTACATCGTGGCGCGAGCCAAGGCTGAGATCTCTCCGAAGTCCGTCGGCCGCATCGCCTGGCTCCACCTCGAGGAGGGGCAGAAGGTGCGCAAAGGGGAGCTCGTCGCGCGCCTGGAATCGCAGGAGCTGACCGCGCAGAAGAACCAGGTGCTCGCGAACCTCGAGAACGCGCGGCGCGAAAAGGTTCGCGCCCGGGCGATGCTCGACCAGAAGATCGGCTCTCAGCAGGCGTTCGACACGACCGAATCGGCCGAGCGCGCCCTGGCCGCGCAGGTGCGTTACTTCGACGAGCAGATCAAGAACGCCGAGATCTACGCGCCCATCGACGGCGTCGTCACCGTGAAGAAGGCCTTCGTCGGCGAGACCGTGGCGCCGCAGGGCTTCGGCGGCGCGGGCTCGGGCGGGGCGACCTTCGCCGTCATCGTCGACCTCAAGTCGCTGGAGATGGAAGCGGACATCAACGAGCAGAACCTCTCGAAGCTCTCGCAGGAGCAGCCGGCCGAGGTGATGCTCGACGCGTATCCCGACCGCCCCTACAAGGCCCGCCTGCGCCAGATCGTCCCCACCGCCGACCGCCAGAAGGGCTCGGTGAAGGTGAAGATCTCGCTGCTGGACAAGGACGACAAGGTGCTCCCCGAGATGTCCTGCCGCGTCGTCTTCCTGAACCCGCAGGCCAAGCTGGACGAGAAGGCCAAGCCGAAAGTGATGGTGCCCAGCTCCTCCATCGTGACCGTGGACGGCGCCAAGGGCGTGCTCATCGTGGCGAACGAAGCGGCGACGTTCAAACCCGTCGTGCCCGGTCCCGTCGCCGGCACGCAGACCGAGATCGCCTCGGGTGTTTCGGGAGGCGAGGAGATCGTGGCGGACGCCGCCTCCGCCAAGAACCCCTGGCGCGCCACGCAGAAAATCCGGTTGAAGAAAGAATAGGAGCCCGAAGAAGATGTCCGAACCGCTCATCCAGATCCAGTCCGTGGTGAAGCAGTACACGCGCGACACGCAGAAGCTCACGGTGCTCGACGGCCTGTCGATCAACGTCGACGAGGGCGACTTCGTGGCGCTGATGGGTCCCTCGGGCTCCGGCAAGACGACGCTCCTGAACCTCATCGCCGGCATCGACCGCCCCACGAAGGGGAAGATCCTGGTCGGGAGGGACGAGGTCTCCTCGATGAGCGAAGGGGCTCTCGCGAAATGGCGCAGCCAGAACGTCGGCTTCATCTTCCAGCTCTACAACCTCGTCCCCGTGCTGACCGCCTACGAGAACGTGGAGCTGCCGCTCCTGCTCACGAATCTCTCGCGGGCGCGCCGCAAGCAGCAGGCCGACCTGGCCCTCTCCGTCGTCGGCCTGTCCGACCGCAAGGACCACTATCCCCGCCAGCTCTCGGGCGGGCAGGAGCAGCGCGTGGCCATCGCGCGCGCCATCGCGACCGACCCCAAGCTCCTCGTGGCCGACGAGCCCACGGGAGACCTCGACGCCAAGGCGGGCGAGGAGATCCTGGTGCTGCTCGAGCGCCTCAATGCCGAGTTCAAGAAGACGATCGTGATGGTGACGCACGACCCGCGGGCAGCCTCGCGCGCGCACCGGCTCGTGCACCTCGACAAGGGCGTGCTGAAGGAAGACGTGCGCGGCGTGCCGGGCCAGGCGGTGGGCATGGCAGCGGCCGCCGCGACGGCCGCGGGAAGCTGATCGCGCCTCTACGCCTTTTGATGAAGCCGCCGCGCTGAGATGAAGTTCCTGCCGCTGATCCTCAAGAACGTCTTTCGCAAGAAGACGCGCACGCTGCTCACGATCGGCTCGATCATGCTGCCGCTGCTGGTGATCTGCGTGATGGGGACGTTCCTGCGCGCGCTCGACCGCCCCGATGCCGCCGCCGAGCGCGGCATGTACCGGCTCGTGGTGCGGCACAAGGTGTCGCTCACGAGCCTGCTCCCGCTCGCGTATCAGGAGAAGATCCGCCAGCTCGACGGCGTCACGGCGGCCACCAACTTCAACTGGTTCGGCGGGCAGTACCTCGACAGGAGCCCGCGCAACATGTTCCCGCGCTTCGCGGTGGAGGCCCAGAGCTTCCTGAAGGTGTTCGACGACGCGACCATCGTCAAGGGCTCGGCCGACGAGTGGCTCCACGACCGCGCGGGCTGCCTCGTGGGGCAGAACCTCTCCGACAAGTTCGGCTGGAAGATCGGCGACAAGGTCGTCCTCAAGGGCGACATCTTCCCGGTGAACGTCGAGCTGACGATCCGCGCCATCTACTTTCTTCCCTCGGGGACGTCCGCCTCCCTCTTCTTCAACCGCACGTATCTCGACGAGGCCCTGCCTGCGTTCCAGGGGCTCCTCGGCACGGTGTGGATCAAGGCGCGCGACGCGGAAGCCGCGGGGCGGCTCACGCGCGACATCGACCCGCAGTTCGAGAACTCCCCGTTTCCCACGAAGACGGAAACGGAGAAGGCATTTCAGATGGAGTTCGTCTCGATGCTGGGGAACGTCAAGCTCCTCATCACGTCGATCGGGATCGTGATCGTGTTCGTCATCCTGCTCATCGCGGCCAACACGATGGCGATGGCGGCCCGCGAGCGAGTCACGGAGATCGCCGTCCTGCGCACGCTCGGGTTTCAGCGCTCGACCATCCTCTCGCTCGTGCTGGGCGAGAGCGTGGCCATCGCGGTCCTCGGCGGCCTGCTCGGCATCGGGGTCTTCATGCTCCTGGAGCCCGTGTTCAAGCGCGGCCTGCAGGCGAGCCCCATGTCCACGCTGGCCGCGACGATGAAAATTTATCCCGAGATCCTCGCCCTCGGGTTCGCGGTGGCGGTCGGAGTCGGCATCCTCGCCGGCCTCGTCCCCGCCATCCGCTCGGCACAACGCACGATCACAGACGGACTGCGACAGGTGGCTTGATGAAATTTCTTCCGCTGATCCTGAAGAACCTCCTGCGCAAGAAGACGCGCTCGTTCCTGACGATCGCGTCGATCCTGATGCCGCTCTTCGTCATCTGCTTCCTCGGCACGCTGCTGACGACGCTCGATAGCGATCCCACCGGCGGCAAGGGCATGTTCCGGCTGATGGTGCGGCACAAGGTGTCGCTCACGAACTGGATCCCCGAAGCCTACGGTCCGAAGATCGCGCAGGTACCGGGCGTCGTGGACCTCGTGGCGATGAACTGGTTCGGCGGCTCCTACATCGACCAGTCGCCGCAGAACATGTTCGCGCGCTTCTCGTGCGAGCCCAAGGGTCTGCTGCGCATCTTCGACGAGGCCAAGATCACGGGGGGCTCGGCGGAAGAGTGGATCGCCGATCGCAGCGGCGTGCTCGTGGGCGAGCTCCTGATGAAGAAGTACAAGTGGAAGCTGGGGCAGAAGATCACCTTGAAGGGCGACATCTACCCGGTCAACGTGGACCTCACGATCCGGGCGGTCTTCAAGGCGCCGGACGAGACCGCCGTCTACTTCAATCACAAGGTCATCGAGGAAGGTCTGCCGCGCGTGAAGGGCTTCGTGGGCTGGTACTGGATGAAGGTGAGCTCCGTGCAGGCCACGCAGACGGTTCCCAAGCAGATCGACGCCCTCTTCGAGAACGCCGATCCTCCGACGAAGACCGAGACCGAGAAGGAGATGCAGAACGGCTTCATCTCGATGCTCGGCAACGTGAAGCTGATGCTCTCGTCGATGTGCGTCGCCATCGTCATCCTCATCCTCTTCATCGCGGCCAACACGATGGCCATGGCCGCGCGCGAGAGGGTCACCGAGATCGCCGTCCTTCGCACGCTGGGCTTCCAGAAGACGACGATCCTCGCGCTCATCGTGGGAGAGAGCGTCTGTCTCGCGCTCTTCGGCGGTCTCCTCGGCGTCGGGGTCTTCGTCGCGCTCTTCCCCGGCTTTCGCGCGGCGCTTCTGTATTCGCCCATGGCGGGCTTCGCCGCGGGCATGAAGATCTTCCCCGAGGTGCTGCTCCTGGGCTTCGGCGTCGCCGTCCTCGTCGGTCTGCTGGCGGGCCTCATCCCCGCCTACCGCTCCTCGCAGCGCTCGATCCCTGACGGCCTCCGTCAGGTCGGCTGATCCCGAAAGGACGCCATGCTCGGAATTCCGCTCAAGTACAACTTCCGCAACCTCTTCGTGAGGAAGATCACGACCGGCCTCACCGTGCTGGGCATCGGGCTCGTGGTCGCGGTGTTCCTCTGCGTCATGTCGCTCGGCGAAGGGCTCACGCGCGTCTTCACCTCCTCGGGCTCGGACAAGAACGTCCTGGTGCTGCGCCAGAACTCCCAGTCCGAGCTGCAGTCGGGCGTCTCGCGCGAGCAGGTGCCGCTCGTGATCACACTGCCGGGCATCGAGAAAGACAGCGACGGCAAGCCGCTCGCCTCGGCCGAGCTCATCGTCGTGCTGAACCTCGAGAAGCTCGACGGCGGCTCGTCGAACGTGACGATGCGCGGCGTGGGCGAGAAGGGCTTCAAGCTGCGCCCGCAGCTGAAGCTGGCCGGCGGGCGGATGTTCGTGCCCGGGCGTTCCGAGGTGCTGGTCTCGCAGAGCATCGGCAAACGCTTCAAGTTTTGCCGCATCGGCGACGTCATCAAATTCGGCGCGTACCGCTGGACCGTGGTCGGACAGTTCGATGCCGAGGGCACCGCGCCCGACAGCGAGATCTGGACCGACGTCGAGGGGATGATCACCGACTACAAGCGCAACGGTTACTCCGCCGTCCTGGCGCGCACGCCCGACATCGCCTCACGCGACCAGTTCATCGCGGCCCTGGCGGGGGACGCGCGGCTGGCGCTCGAAGGAAAGATCGAGCGGAAGTACTACGACGACCAGACGTCCACCGCCGCGCCCATCAAGTTCCTCGGCGTGTTCGTGGGCATCGTGATGGCCATCGGCGCCTGCTTCGGCGCGATGAACACGATGTATGCGGCCGTGTCGGCGCGGACGCGAGAGATCGCGACCCTGCGCGCGCTCGGCTTCTCGCGCAGCGCGGTGCTCGTCTCGTTCGTCATCGAGTCGGTGGTGCTGGCGCTGCTCGGGGGCATCGCGGGATGCGCGCTCGGCGCGCTCTTCGTCAAGCTGGCCCTCTCGGGCGTCACGGGCACCACGAACTTCGCGACGTTCTCCGAGGTCGTGTTCGCGTTCCGCCTCACGCCGGCGCTGATGCTCACCGGCATCCTCTTCTCTCTCTTCATGGGCTTCTTCGGCGGGCTCTTTCCCGCCGGGCGCGCGGCCTTCACCAAGATCACGACCGCGCTTCGGCAGGTGGGCTGAGACGCGACGATGGACTGGCTCGTGAAGTCCGACCCGGACGAGTACTCGTTCCAGGACCTCTCACGCGAGAAGAGAACGTGGTGGAGCGGCGTCAAGAATCCGACGGCGGTGAAGCACCTGGCCTCGATGAAGAAGGGCGACCGCGTGATCGTCTACCACACGGGGACCGAGCGGAGCGTGGTGGGGCTGGCGACCGTGGTGGCGGACCCCAAGCCCGATCCCGAGAACCCGAAGTCCGTGCTGGTGCAGCTGGCGGCGGGCGCCGCGGCCAAAAAGCCGATCACGCTCGACCAGATCAAGGCGAACACGCTCTTCGCCGAGTCGCCGCTCGTGAAGATCGGGCGCCTCTCGGTCGTGCCTCTCACCGGGGCGCAGTACTCACTGCTCGCGAAGAGCTGACGCGTTGTTTCTCTCTCGCGCCGCCGAGGTCGCGCTCTCGCAGACGAGTCTCCTCGCGTTCGGCATCAGCCGAAGGCGGGAACGCTGATGCGCGACCTCCGCGAATTTCTTTCGGCCCTCCGCGCCGAGAAGGAGCTGCTCGAGATCGACGTCGAGGCCGATCCGCGCCTGGAGATTCCCGAGATCCACCGCCGTGTGATCGAGGCGGGCGGTCCGGCGCTCCTCTTCCGGCATTCGAAGGGGTCGGCGTATCCCGTCGTCACGAATCTCTTCGGCACGCGCAAGCGCATCGACCTGGCCTTCGGCGTGCGTCCGCTGGATTTCGTGAAGACCGCCGTGCGCGCGGCGACCGAGCTCGTCCCGCCCACGCCGCGCAAGCTGTGGGGGTTCCGGAGATTCTTCTCGCAGGCGCTCCGCGTGGGCACCACCGCCTCCACGCACGCGCCGGTGCTCGAGCTGATGGAGAGCGACGACCGGGTCGATCTCCGCCGTCTGCCCGCGCTCACGCTCTGGCCCGAGGACGGCGGCCCTTTCCTCACGCTGCCGCTCGTCTACACCGAGCATCCCGAGCGGCACGAGTCGAACCTCGGCATGTACCGCATCCAGATCCACGAGGCGGCTCAGACCGGCATCCACTGGCAGATCGGGAAGGGGGGCGGTTTTCACTACCATGTGGCAGAGAAACGCGGGCGCGCGCTCCCGGTCTCCATCTTCCTCGGCGGTCCGCCCGCGTTGATTCTGGGCGCCATCGCACCGCTGCCCGAGGGCGTGCCCGAGCTGCTGCTCACGTCGCTGCTGCTCGGAAGGAAGCTCCCCATCACGCGCGTTCCCGGCCATCCGCATCCGCTCGTCGCCGACGCCGAGTTCGCGATCCTCGGACGGGTGCCGCCGAAGATCCGCCGCCCCGAGGGACCCTTCGGCGACCACTACGGCGCGTACTCGCTGGCGCACGACTACCCCGTCTTCGAGGTCGAACGCGTGTATCACCGGCGCGACGCCGTCTTCCCCGCGACGGTCGTGGGCAAGCCGCGCCTGGAAGACTTCTTCATCGGTGACTACTTGCAGGAGCTGCTGTCGCCGCTCGTCCCGCTCGTCATGCCGAGCGTCGTCGATCTCTGGAGCTACGGCGACACCGGCTTCCATTCGCTCGCGGCCGCGGTGGTGAAGGACCGCTACGCGCGCGAGGCGATGGCTTCGGCGTTCCGGATCCTGGGCGAGGGGCAGCTCTCGCTCACGAAGTTCCTTCTCCTCACCGACACGCGGCGCGACCTGCGCGATTTCAAGGGGCTGCTCGAGCACATCCTGGCACGCTGCCGCTTCGAGACCGACCTCTTCGTCTTCTCGAACCTCTCGATGGACACGCTCGATTACACGGGTCCGAAGGTGAACGAGGGATCCAAGGGCGTGCTGCTCGGGCTCGGCGAGCCGATCCGCGAGCTGCCGCGCGTGTTCGACGGCCCGCTTCCCGCGGGGGTGCGGCGACGGGCCGTCTTCTGCGCGGGCGTGCTGGTGGTGGAGGGCCCGTCCTACGCCGAGGAGCCTGCCTTCGCGGCCTCGATCGCGAGCGATTCCACGCTGGCGGGCTGGCCGCTCGTCGTGCTCGCCGACGACGCCGAGGCGACCGCCGCCAGCGAGCGCTTCTTTCTCTGGAGCGTCTTCACCCGCTTCGAGCCCGGCGGGGATCTTCATGCCGCGCGGCGCACGATGCTGAGAAACCACATCGCTTTCACACCCCCGATCGTGGTCGATGCGCGCAAGAAGCCCTGGATGCCGAAGGAAGTCGAGGTCGACAAGGACACGGCGGCTCTGGTGGACCGCCGCTGGCGCGAGTACTTCCCGCGCTGAACGAAAGTTCCCGGCCGGATGCGCTCCCGGCCGGACTTTCCGGGCCCGACCGACGGAAAACGTCACCTCGTTTTCAGACCGCGCCCCCGTTTCAGACCAAAAAACACCGGTTCCGCCGATTTTTGGCGGGAACGCGGGTTGCTAGAAAGCGGCGGAGTCCGGATGCGTTTTGTCGGGGAGCTTCTCGCGGAAACGGGCGATCTCACGATCCGCCGCCTGCGACGTGCGTCCGAATGGCAGAAGCGAAACGGCGGCACCATCGAGCGGGCGCTCGTGGAGACCGGCGCGCTCACCGAGGAGGTCCTCACCGCCGCGCTGGCCGAGGTTTCGGGCCTTCCCGCCGTCACCCGCGAGCGGCTGATGGCCGCCGAGCCCGCGGTGGTCGAGTCGCTTCCCGCCGAGGCCCGGCGCCGCCTGCGCGCCATCCCGTTCGAGTGGTGCGGCGTACGGCTCACGGTCGCCGTCTCGGAGCCGGACAACACCGTCCTCGAGACCGGGCTCGTCGCCGCCACGGGCTACGACATCGAGCTGGCCGTCGTGACCGATCCGGTGCTGGAGGATTGCCTCCTGGCGTGGGAAAGGCGCGAATCGGAATCACGAGGCACCGCCTCGCTCGACGAGACGCACGCCGAGCGCAGCGCCTTCACGCGGCTCGGCCGCGCCATCCTCGCCAACGCCGTGCGGCTCGACGCGCTGGAGCTCGAGCTGGGAATCGACAACGTTTCGGGCTTCGCGCGCACGATCCACGCTCGCCTCCCGCCCATGACGCGCCGTCTCGATCGCACCCTGATGCCGCAGCTGCTGGTCTGGTTCCGCGACAAGGCTCGCCCGACGGGTCCGCTCGAGAATGCCGCGTTCACCGTGGAGAGCCGGCGGCTCGACGGCACCCTGCGGCGCATCGACGTGGAGCTGATGGTGAACAGGCCGGAGCAGCTGAAGCTGCGCTTCGAGACGGACCAGGGCTGGAGTCCCTCGTCCCTGCTGGACCCGAGCGAGGAGTGCCTGCACCCGCGAAGCGAAAACGATCTCTTCTGTCCACGCTGCGGCGAGCCGATCTTCTGACACGGCCGCCACGAGCACGTGGCGCGAGCTCCCCCGCCTCACGAACGTCTCCAGATGAATCGTCTCTCGAGCGTGCGTACCTTCCCAGACGGCGACCAGAGCCTCACGCGGAGACGGTGCGGGCCTTCGTCTCCGCTCTGGATGGCGTAGCGCACTTCGTAGCCCGCGCGTTCGGTCGGGCCGAGCTTCGGCAGAGCAGCCCTCACATCGGGACGGGGCGTGCGAACGGAGCTCTGACACGGACGCACGCCGTCGTCGATCCAGACCGTCAGGAGGTCCGCCGGGCCGTCCTCGTCCTGACTCCAGCCACGGACGAGCAGATCGCCGTGAATCGATTCGTCTTCGGCCGGAGAGTCGATCGAGGCGGGGAGACTCGGATCGTCCCCGGTGATCAGCGGAGGCACGCAGGGACAGGCGACCGGACGCGGCAGGAGCTCGAAGCTCGAGCCGGAGCGAAACAGCGTCACGGCGACCACAGCGACCAGGACCGAGACAGCGGTGAAGGAATAGGCGGCACGCGCTCTCGGCAGGCGAGGGTGCCTGATGAGCTCGCGGAGGAACGCTGCGAGCAAGATCGTCGCGGGCACGACCATCTGCAGCGCGAAGCGGCTCGCGGTCGTCGCCACCAGCCACAGGACGCCATCGCGTGCGTAGACCGCATAGCCCGCGATCGGGATCCCGCACGCGAACGCCAGCGTCCCCGCCACTCGCCGGATCGAGCTCCGGCGAAACGCAGCGATCCCGCCTACCCACGCGATGACGAAGAGCGTCCAGAACGA
>JBDSFL010000306.1:0-7522 GCA_039919545.1 Thermoanaerobaculia bacterium
ATGGACAACAAGAAGGCGGCGGTGGTGCAGGTCGAGATCTTCGGGCAGACCTATTCGGTCCGGGCTGCCGGCGATCCCGCCTATATCAAGGAACTGGCCAACTTCGTCGACCAGAAGATGCGGGAAGTGTCCGAACACGCCCCCACGGTCGATTCCGCCAAGATCGCGATCTTGAGCGCGCTCAACATCTCGGACGAGTTCCACCAATTCCGGACGAAAGCCTTAGAGGGTGATCCGGGGCGATTCGCGACACGCGCGACCCGCCTCGTCGAAAAACTGGATGAGATCCTGAAAACGACTTCCCGGGGAGCTCCGGCACGAGCCGGCACCGAAACAATAGGCACCCTGCGCGGTGCGTGATGAGCCCATGTCCTTGAACCGATATTCGACTCCTGAATCTTCCGACCGATGGCCGTCCTGTGATGCCCCGCCGTCAAAACGTGGGGAACTAATGGTCTGCCCCGGGAGATTCGCCCTGTCTCTAGAAGGGTTCAATCGACTCCGCTCACACGGCCGAGGTGGGGGCCATTTTGGTGGGGGAGGGTCAGCCCTCCCCGATTCCCCGGGTACGCTTTTCTTCAGGCTCTGATCCCGTTTTTCGACACCGGGTCACCTTCGAACGTTTAAAGAAATCGAGGGGGACCGACCCGTGAATGCGAATGTGATTCTCGCCGTGGCCGCCTTTCTGGCTGTCGCCGGCGCTGTTTTCTTCGTCCTGGGGACGAAGGCCCGAGGAGCTGCCGCCGAGGCCAAGGCGCTGGCCGAGATCGAGGCACGGAAAACGCTCGATTCGGCGCGCCTGAAGGCCGAGACGGAAGTGCGTCGCGCGGAAGCCGACGCCAAGAAATTCGAGCTCGATGCCAAGGAGGCCGTCCTCAAGGCGCGTGAAGCCGCCGAGTCGGAGAACGTGAAACGGCGCGCCGAGCTGGTCGAGGTCGAGAAGAAGATCCTCGGCAAGGAAGAGACGCTCGACAAGAAGCTCACCACCGTCGAGAAGCGCGACGCCGATTCCGAGAACCGCGCCAAGAACCTCGAGAAGCGTGAGAAGCGCGTCGAGGAGATCGAGGCCGAGACCCAGGTCGAGGTCGAGCGTCTCATCCAGCAGCAGCACGAGCGCCTGGAGAAGATCGCCGGCCTCACGGCCGAGCAGGCCAAGAAGGACCTCATCCGCGAGCTCGAGAACGAGGCGCGCCTCGAAGCCACGGGCATGGTGCGCCGCATCGAGGAAGAGGCGGTCGAGGGAGCGAACCAGAAGGCCAAGCGCCTGCTCTCCATGACGATCCAGCGCATGGCGTCGGATCACGTGGTCGAGAGCACCGTCTCGGTGCTCGAACTGCCGTCGGACGACATGAAGGGCCGCATCATCGGCCGCGAGGGGCGGAACATCCGTGCCGTCGAGGCGGCGACCGGCGTCGACATCATCATCGACGACACGCCCGAAGCCGTCCTCCTCTCCTCCTTCGATCCGATCCGCCGCGAGGTGGCCCGGCGCGCGCTCGAGCGGCTCATCCAGGACGGGCGTATCCATCCGGCCCGCATCGAGGAAGTGGTCGAGAAGGTGCGCGGAGAGCTGTGGGAGAACATCAAGCAGGCCGGTGAAGCCGCCGCCTACGAGATGGGGATCCCCGACCTCCACCCCGAGCTCATCAAGATGCTGGGACGTTTGAAGTTCCGCACCAGCTACGGGCAGAACGTGCTTCAGCACTCGATGGAAGTCGCGTGGGCGGCCTGCCATCTCGCGAGCGAGCTGAAGGTGGACGTGGCCGTGGCCAAGCGCGCCGGCCTCCTCCACGACATCGGCAAGGCCATCGACCGGGAGCAGGAGGGAACTCACCTCGAGCTCGGGCGCCAGGTTCTCAAGAAGTTCGGCGAGAGCGAAGCGGTCATCCACGGCATGGAGTGCCACCACGGCGATTACGAGCCGCGCACGATCGAGGCGGTCCTCGTCAATGCGGCCGACGCGATCTCGGCGGCCCGCCCCGGAGCCCGCCGCGAGATCCTGGAAACCTACGTCAAGCGCCTCGAGAAGCTCGAGAAGATGACGGACGGGCTCAAGGGCGTGGAGCGCACGTTCGCCATCCAGGCGGGTCGCGAGCTGCGCGTCATCGTCGACGCCAAGAAGGTGACGGACGACGAGTGCCTCTGGATGTCCAAGGACCTCGCCAAGCGAATCCAGGCCGAGCTGCAGTACCCCGGCCAGATCAAGATCACCGTGATTCGAGAGACGAGAGCGGTCGACTATGCGAAGTGAGCGGTTCGAAGAAGTCGAGCGCTCCTCGTGAAGCTCATGTTCATCGGGGACGTGGTGGGGAAGCCCGGACGTAAAGGGCTCAACCTCCTCGAAAAGGTGATCTCCCGCGAGCACATCGACTTCAGCGTCGTGAACATCGAGAACGCGGCGGGAGGCTTCGGCATCACCACCGAGCTCTTCGCCGAGATGTCCAAGCTGCCGATCGACGTCTTCTCGTCCGGGAATCACATCTGGGACAAGAAGGATTTCGTTCCGCTGATGAACGACCTCGAGAACCTGATCCGCCCGGCCAACTATCCGCCCGGAAACCCCGGCCGCGGCTGGGCCATCCAGTCCACGCCCTCGGGAATTCCCGTCGGCGTCCTGAACCTGCAGGGCCAGGTGTTCATGCCGAACGTCGACTCGCCGTTTCGCGTCGGCGATCAGGCGATCGCCGAGATGAAGGCGGCGCGCCCCGATCTCAAGGTCATCATGATCGACATGCACGCCGAGGCGACGTCCGAGAAGCAGGCGGTGGGGCACTACTTCGACGGCCGCGTCTCGTTCGTCATCGGCACGCACACGCACGTTCCCACGGCCGACGCCCGCATCAATCCGAAGGGCACGGCGTACCAGACGGACGCGGGCATGACCGGCGCCTACGAGGGAATCATCGGCTTCGATCCGAAGAACATCCTGGAGAAGTTCCTGTACCAGACGCCTCGCTCGATGGAGACGGCCAGCCGCGACATCCGGATGTGCGGCGCCATCGTCGACGTGGACGAGGCGACGGGGAAGGCGCGCTCGATCACCTCCATCCAGGAGAAGCTGGCCTCTTGATCCGAGGAGCCAGGCGCCGGCCCTTCTGCTCATGAAGGGCCAGCGCGCGCTCCTGGCGCTTCTCTTTGCCGTGCAGCTGGGCGTCTCCGTGGTCTCCTCGTTTCGAGGAAAGGAGACCGACCTCGCGGCGTACCGCAGCGCCGCGACCGCGCTGGTGGAAGGCCGAAACCCTTACGCCGACACCGCGCGGCCCTATCTGTATCCGCCGCTCCTGGCCGTCGCCCTCACCCCCCTCCGTGCGCTCACCGATCCCTGGCTCTCGTGGCTCTGGGCCATCGCCTCGGCGGCAGCCATCACCGCGAGCGTGGGGCTGCTCGCGCGGGACGAGCTCGGGGTGGAAAACCGCTGGCTCGTGCCCGCCGCCATCCTCTACGCGCCCTTTGCCGCCACGCAGTGGAACGGTCAGGTGAACGGGTTCGTTCTCCTGGCGCTCGTCGCGGCGCGCCGTTGGCTGGACGACGGCCGGGAGGTGCGGGCGGGTGCGGCGCTCGGTCTGGCCCTGGCGCTCAAACCGATTGCCCTTCTCGTGGCGGTGTGGCTCGTCTGCTCGGGGCGATGGCGCGCCGCCGCGACCGCGGCGGCCGTGGTCGCGTTCTCGTTCCTGCTCGTCGTCCCCTTTCTCGGCTGGTCCAGCCTGCTGGGCTCGGCCGAGTCGGTCGTCCACATCCTGTCCGCCCCGTGGACCGAACCCTATGCCGCGAACATCTCTCTGAACGGCACTCTGGACCGGCTCGTCCCCGCGGGCGCGGGAACGCTGCGCACCCAGCTCGTGTCGGCTCTCGTGGCGGGAGGGACCCTGGTGGCGGCGCTCCTCGCCGGCCGCACCGCGGCCCGACAGAAGCTTCCGTTCGGAGCCGCCGCGGTGGACGCGCTGGTCGCGGCCACGCTTCTGGGAGCGGGCGCCCCCTGGCTTCACCATTCCACGCTCCTCTTTCCGGCGGTGACCCTCGGCTCGAACCTCGTGGTCTCGATCATCACGCTGCTCTACGGGGTGGCCGCGGCGTGGCATCGCGCGGAAGAGCTGGGGGGTGGGGGCGCGGCGGCGGCGGCGGCGGCGGCGGGCACGTGCGGCCTGGCCATCGTCTGGGTCGATTCGCTGCGAAGGCTTCGTTCCTCAGGGGCTCCTCGCGTTCTGAAGTGACGCGCCTCCTGCTACGATCAAGGCATGGCCGTCGACCCAGAGCTCCTGCAGATCCTCGCCTGTCCCGCCTGTGACAGCCGCCCTCCCGTCCAGCTCTGCCGCCTGAGGGACGACGTGGCCCTGGGGCTCATCGAAAAATATCGGGAGAAGATCAAGGACGAGGAGCCGGTCGTCACCGAAGGGCTGCACTGCGCCGCCTGCGGGCGCGTCTATGCGATCGTCTCGGACATTCCGGTGATGCTCGTGGAAGAGGCCCTGCCCGCGGACTCCCGCATCTGACCGGCCGCAAGGCCGCGGGTTCGTTCATGGCGCTCGAATTCCTTCCCGCACCTGTGGTGCGCCGGAGCGGGTGGGAACGATGGGCGTTCATTTTCTTCCTCATCGCGGCGGCCTCGTCGTTCTCGAACGCGATCTCGAACATCAGCTTCGCCCTCTGCGGCGCCGCGACGATCCTCTGGCGGCGGGAGGCGGCCGGGCGGGGAGAGACGATCCTCTCCCCATTCTCCTCGGGCTCGGCTCCGTGGCCGGGCCGATGGCTCGGGCTCTTCGTGGCGCTGTCGGTGCTCTCCTGCTTCTTCTCGACCTCTCCCGCGAGATCCCTCGGGGAGCTCAAGGGCTTCATCACCTTTGCGCTCTTCCCGCTGGCGCTGGCCTTCCTGAACGACGCGGACGACGTGCACCTTCTGCTCGACCTCTGGAGGATCTCCGCGCTGTACCTGATCCTGCGAGGCCTCGTCGAGCTCCTCTCGGGCGCCGTCAGCCTGGATGTCCGGCTGTCCGGCGGGATGTCCACGTACATGACGTATTCGGGCCTCCTGATGGGGCTCGTCCTCGTTCTGGCAGCGCGGGGCACGAGCGGCGTGCGTGGGCGCGCGTCGTGCGCGGCGGACCTCCTGGTCGCGGCGCTCGGCACCGCCGCGGTGGCGCTCACCCTCACGCGCAGCGCGTATCTGGGCCTGGCGGCGGGCGCGCTCGCCCTGCTCTTCCTGATCCGGCCCCTGTTCACCCTGGTCGTTCCCGTGCTCGCCGTGATGCTGCTCGTGGCGATGCCCGCGTCGGTGAGGACGCGCGCCTTCTCCACGTTCGACGCCGCGGACCGCACCGCGCGCGACCGCGTGCTGATGTGGCAGGCGGGTGCTTCCATGGTGGCCGACCACCCGCTCTTCGGCGTGGGACCCGGACGCGTGAAGGAGCTCTACCCGAAGTATCGGCGGCCGGGATACGTGAACGCCGCGCCCGGTCACCTGCACGACAACGTCGTGATGATCGCCGCCGAGACAGGCATCCCGTCGGCGCTGGCGTACCTGGCGTTCACGGCAATGTTCCTGATCGAGTCGGTCCGCCGCGAGAGGGCCTGGAGCGGGTTCGGGGAGAGATCGGTGGCGCGAGGGTGTGTCGCCGCGATGGCGGCCTTTTTCGTTTCGGGCTTTTTCGAATACAACTTCGGCGACGTGGAGATCCTGCGGGTGACGCTCGTGATGGCGGCGCTCCCGCTCGCGCTTCCTTTCTCTCGCCGAACCTCGATCGCGAACGCCGCTTAGAATCTTGGCCATGGACCGGTTCCCCCGCGGCTTCATCCGGCGGCGAGCTCCTTCGCGCGACACGCTCACCGAGGGTCTCCTGCCGTTCGGCGCCGATGAGGTTGCTCCGGCGGCGGTCACCGTCTCGGCCTTCGTCGCCCGCATCAACGGGGCGCTGCGGGGCGCCGTGCCCGACGCCTGGGTCCGGGGCGAGGTGGGGGACTGGAAGGTCTGGTCTTCCGGGCATGCGTACTTCTCGCTCAAGGACGACGCGGCGTGCCTGAACGCCATGATGTGGGCCGACGACGTCGCCCGGCTCCCGTTCCGAGTGGAGTCGGGAATGGAGCTGCTCGCGCGCGGAAGACCCGACGTCTACGCCCGGAGCGGGAAGCTGTCGTTCGTGGTGTCGGAGCTCCAGCCCGTCGGCCTCGGCGCCCTGCAGCTGGCTTTCGAGCAGCTCAAGGCGCGGCTCTCCGCCGAGGGGCTCTTCGACCTCTCGCGCAAGCGGGCGCTGCCGCAGCTGCCGCGTCGCATCGGCGTCGTCACGTCGCGCAGCGGGGCGGCCGTGCGGGACATCCTGAAGGTGCTCTCGTCGCGTTTTCCGAATGCGCACGTCACGATATACCCCGTGGCGGTTCAGGGCGCGGGAGCCGCCGCGGAGGTGGCGCACGCGGTCGAAGCCTTCTCGCGCACGCGCTGCGTCGATGTCGTGATCGTGGCGCGCGGCGGGGGCTCGAAGGAAGATCTCCACGCCTTCAACGACGAGCGCGTGGTACGTGCGGTGGCGCGCTCGGCGGTCCCCACCATCTCGGCGGTGGGCCACGAGATCGACATCACGCTCACCGATCTCGCCGCCGACGTGCGCGCGGCGACGCCGTCGCAGGCGGCCGAGCTGGTGGTGGCGCGCCGCGAGGAGCTCGACGGGCTGCTGTCGCGGCGCTCGCGCGAGCTGCTCGACCGCATGGTGATCCGCCTGAGCGGCGCTCGCACCGAGCTGATGTCTCTCTCGGGCTCTCGCGGGCTGGGTGAGCTTCCCTCGCGCGTTCGCTCCGCGCACGTGGCGTCCACGACGGCGCGGCGCGATCTGCTCGCCGGAATGCGGAACCTGCCGGCCGTCTTCAACGAGCGGCTCATGAAAGCCGACCACGAATTGCGGTCGTGGCCCGCGCGCGCGTCGCTCGGATTCCAGCAGAGCCGGCTGGAGCAGGAATTTCGCGCCCTCACGGATCGCATGGCCGCCCGCCTGGCTTCGGCCCGGGAAAAAGCGGGACTCTCCTCGGGGCAGCTGGGGGCCCTCGATCCGCTGCGCGTGCTGGCCCGCGGCTATGCGGTCACGTTTCGCGACACGGACCCGCGGCCCGTGACCGATGCGGCGAGCGTCGCGGTGGACGACTTGCTCCGGATCCGGCTCGCCCACGGCGAGCTGCGCGCGCGGGTGGTCTCGACCACGCCCGAGCCGGTGCCTGGCCTGGACGGAGCCAATGATGAAATGACGAAAGCACGATCGGAGCGACCGGAATGAGCACGATGAAACCCGCCAAGGCTCCGCGTGGCCTCACCTTCGAGAAGGCTCTCGAACGCCTGCAGCAGATCGTGGGAGAGCTGGAGGATCCCAGCCGCGGGCTCGAAAGCTCGCTCACGCTTTTCGAGGAGGGAGTCGCGCTCTCGCGCTTCTGCCGCGGAAAGATCGACGAGATCCAGAAGCGGGTGGAGGTCGTCTTGAAGGAGACCCCGGACGGATTCGAGACGGAAGAGATCGACGCGCTCGAGCCCGGGGATGAAGAAGGAAAG
>JBDSFL010000310.1:0-4133 GCA_039919545.1 Thermoanaerobaculia bacterium
GCCCCGCGGCGGTCTCGCCCAATTCGCGGCGGTCGGGCAGCAGATCGGCGTCGGGGATCTCGAAACGCAGGTCGAGCACGACGAGGTCGGGGGGCTTGGACTTGCCGAGCGAGCGCTCGGCTTCGTCCCAGGACCGGGCGTGCCCGCGGCCATTCTCGTCAGGAGCCAGCAGCGTCAGATCGGGGGCGAGGCGCTTGAGAAGGTCTGCCGTGCGCGGCTGGTCGTCGATGACGAGGAGCCGTGCGGGGCGAGCGAACCTCTTCACGGGCGAGTCCCCGCGGCGACTGCCGCGACAGCCAGCCGGTATAGCGCCTGGCAGCGCTCGGCGATCCCACGCGACGCATCATCCAGCTCCACGAGTCCTCCCCCATCCAGTGTTTCGATTCGACCCATGAGCGACCGCACCCTGCCCATCGCGGCGGCCAGCGCGGCGAGATCGGGCGCGAACTGAGGTGTCGCGAGAAATCGGCTCTCCTGCTTGCGCCACTCTTCGAAGACTTCGACGGCGCTCCACACGCGGC
Source organism: Thermoanaerobaculia bacterium (assembly GCA_039919545.1). Classification (GTDB taxonomy): domain Bacteria; phylum Acidobacteriota; class Thermoanaerobaculia; order UBA5066; family UBA5066; genus JBDSFL01. Next base: position 522 of record JBDSFL010000310.1, read on the forward strand.
CGTCTCGCTCGCGTGTCGTGCCGAGATCGCGCCGGAGCCGCGCCCGAAGGGCTTCGAGCTCGGGCTCGCGCGTCTCGGGCGCGTTCCAGCGGACCGGCTTTCCGAGATCGTGCTTGAGCTGGAAAGCGGCCGAACGGATCTGCTCGCCGTCGATGGCCGCTTTCGTCTTCCGGTGCATGAGCGGACGATTATCCGCTGGTCGCTCCCACGGCTGGCATTTGATGAGAGGCCGCACGTTCGCTATCGTCCACGCCGGCCCCCGGAATGAAGGAGCCACCAATGAACGAAACGATTCCTCCTCCGCCGATCGACCCCTCGTCCCGGACGACGATGCCTCCCCCGGCGATCCCGGATCGCACGCGGTCGGGCTGCATGAAATGGGGGCTGGTCGGCTGTGCCGGCCTCTCGGTGATCATCATCGTGGGGCTCATCTTCATCGGAACGAAGGGTATGGACTGGGCGCTCGGGAAGATTCAGGAGCAGATCCTCGTCTCGGCCACGCCCGAAGTCACCGCCGAGCAGAAGGCGGAGTTCCGGGCCGCCTACGCTCCCTTCATCGCCAAGGCGAAGAAGGGGGGCATCCCCGTGGAGAAGATGTCCGCGTTCCGCTCGAAGATGATGAGCACCCTGGCGGACAGCAAGGTCACCCCCGAGGAGCTCACCGAGCTCACCGGCGAGCTGAAGCAGCTGACGCCATGACCGGAGCGCGCGCTCACCTGCGGGACGCGTGACCGACTTCGAGGTCGTCTCCCCCCTTGTTCCTCAGGGTGACCAGCCCCAGGCCATCGAAGCGCTCGTTCGCGCCTTCCGCGAGGGGAAGCAGCACCAGGTGCTCCTCGGCGTCACCGGCTCGGGCAAGACGTACACGATGGCCAAGGTGGTGGAGGCGCTGAACCGGCCGACTCTGATCCTCTCGCACAACAAGACGCTGGCCGCGCAGCTCTATCAGGAATTCAAATCGTTCTTCCCGAAGAACCGCGTCGAATATTTCGTCTCGTACTACGACTATTACCAGCCCGAGGCGTACGTCCCCACCTCGGACACCTACATCGAGAAGGAAACGCAGGTCAACGACGAGATCGACAAGCTGCGCATCTCGGCGACCGCGGCCCTGTTCGAGCGGCGCGACGTGCTCATCGTGGCGTCGGTGTCCTGCATCTACGGACTCGGGAGCCCCGAGTCGTTCGGCAAGATGGCGACCGAGTTCGAGACCTCGGCCCGCTACGGCATGACGTGGTACCTGAAGCGCCTCGTGGAGGCGCAGTACGAGCGCACGAGCCTCGACCTCACGCGCGGGACGTTTCGCGTGCGCGGCGACTGCCTCGAGATCCAGCCGTCCTACGAGGATCTCGGCCTGCGCGTCGAATTCTTCGGCGACGAGATCGAACGTCTGTCGCGCTTCGAGATCCTGACGGGGCGGGCTCTGGAGACGATTCCCCGTTTCGATCTCTACCCGAAGTCCCACTACGTGACTCCAGAAGAGATCCGGAAGCGGGCGCTGGGGTCGATCGAGGCCGAGCTCGTGGTGAGGCTCGCGGAGCTGGAGGGCGACAAGAAGCTGCTCGAGGCGCAGCGGCTGGAGCAGCGCACGCGCTTCGACCTCGAGATGATGCGCGAGATCGGCTACTGCAACGGGGTGGAGAACTACTCGCGCCACCTCTCGGGCCGTCTGCCGGGCGAGCCTCCGCCGACGCTGCTCGACTACTTCCCCGCTGATTTCCTGACCATCCTGGACGAGAGCCACCAGACGATTCCGCAGGTGCGGGCGATGTATCACGGCGACCGCTCGCGCAAGGAGACGCTCGTCGAGTACGGCTTCCGGCTGCCTTCGGCCCTGGATAACCGGCCGCTGAAGTTCGAAGAGTGGCTCGAGCGCGTGGGACAGAGGCTGTACGTCTCGGCCACGCCGGCCGCCTACGAGCTGGAAGTCTCGGGCGGAGAGATCGTGGAGCAGGTGCTGAGGCCGACGGGCCTGCTGGACCCGCCCATCGAGGTGCGCCCTGTGAAGGGGCAGGTGGACGACCTTCTCTCGCGCGTGCGGGAGAGATCCGCCAAGGGCGAACGCGTGCTCGTGACGACGCTGACGAAGCGGATGGCCGAGGACCTGACGAACTATTTTCTGGAGCTCGGCGTGAGGGTCAAATACCTCCACTCCGACATCCAGACGCTCGAGCGCGTGCAGATCATCGGAGAGTTCCGAAGGGGCGTCTTCGACGTCCTCATCGGAGTGAACCTGCTCAGAGAAGGGCTCGACCTGCCGGAAGTCTCGCTCGTGGCGGTGCTCGACGCAGACAAGGAAGGTTTCCTCCGCTCGGAGACTTCGCTCATCCAGACCGCCGGGCGAGCCGCCCGAAACGTGAACGGCATCGCGGTCTTCTACGGCGACCGGATCACCGACTCGATGAAGCGGGCCATCTCGGAAACGGAGAGAAGGCGCGCCATCCAGCAAGCGCACAACCTGGAGCACGGGATCATCCCGGAAACCATCATCAAGTCACTCGACTCGCACCTCCTGAAGATGGCGAACCTCGACTACTTCGAGCCGACGTCCCTGGCAGAGCGGCGCGAGCCGAAGGATCCGGTCTCGCTGGACAAGGAGATCAAGGAGCTCGAGCTGAAGATGCGCGCGGCCGCGAAAGAGCTGGAGTTCGAGACCGCGGGACAGATCCGGGATCGGATCCGCGAGCTCCGGGCGATGAAGATCTTCACGTAGGCGGCGGGGCTTCGGACCGGGGCTTCGGAGGGTTGCTCCTACTGGAGACGCCCGCCGGAGGCGCACTCCGTCCCTGGCGAACGGCGCCGGCCAGTTGAAAGCGAGGGGGGTGTCAGCCGGCGCCTCTCGGACCGAGATTGTGGTTGCTGCCGGTTGCCTCAACGAATTCGCACGGCATCTCGGTCCTAGGCCGCCAGGACGGAGCGCGCCTCCGACGGGCTCTTCGTCCCCGCACGGATGAGATGAACCGTGGAGCACGCTCCCACTTCACGTGAGGACCGAGCGCTTCGATCCGCTCGCCGGGAGGGACGATTTCGACCGGCGAACAGCGCGGCCCAGTCAAAACAGGGGGAGAGTCAGGGCCGCGCTTCTGTCCGGAGATGCTGAACTGACACAGCAGCCTCACGGTATCGCGGCGCATCTCCTCCCAACGGCGCCGGACGAAATCGTCCCTCCCGACGAGCTTTCCACGAAGCTGATGAAAAGCAGCGAAGAGCACGCGCTCGGGCAAGGTCAACGCGAGGAAGCGAAGACGGGACTTTGGGAACAGCTGAACACGCTGCCGCTGGGCGGCGCCGCGCTTACGAAGAGACATCGAAGTCGCGATTGGAGCGTTGCTCGATTCCGTGCCCAGGCAATCGGAGCCGTGAATCGAAACCGGGCGCGGTTCGACAGTCTTCTGTCGATGTCGCGCAGCGACTCGACTTTGCTTTATTAGTCCCCCTCCCACGTTCCCTCTCTTCGTCCGCTCGCACCCAGCGATGCCGAGAGCCTCGTGCCCGGGGATCGGCGGCGACGGCCTAGAGGAGCTTGCGCCGCTTGACATCGAGGCCGCGATGACAGCACAGCAAGATCCTCGAGAGCGCCGCGATGACCTCTCTCGTATCGACGACGCGGCG
>JBDSFL010000313.1:0-6930 GCA_039919545.1 Thermoanaerobaculia bacterium
CCCCCGCGGCGGGCGCGCCTGCGCCGCTCCCTCTCCTGAGCCTCGGCCCGCTCGTGGTCGGAACCGTGCTCACGCTGGTGCCGAATCTGCCGGGCGTCGCGGCCGAAGACATCCCGCTCACCGCCGAGCGCCGCGTCTCGATCGTCTCGATCGATCATCGCCGCCTGACGCTGCGCTGGACCGGGCGCGTGCGCCTGGAGCGCCCCGAGTCGGCGCGGGCCCGCGAGGAGTGGGTTCGCTCGCGCTCGAATGCGGGCGTTCACGCCACGCCGGTTCCGGCCGTGGAGCCGGCGTACGAGGAGAAGGAAGTCACCGGTACGCTCTCCTTCCCGGATTTCGGGCGCGGGCGCGCCTTCCTGCTGCCGGGGCTCTGGCCCGAAGGAACGCTGTCGCTGAAGGCCTCCTCGGCGATCTGGCTGGCGCCCGAATCCTGGAACGAGCTGCGGCGCGAGCGCCGGACGAAGATCCCTTTCTTTCGCGCCGGCAGCATCCTGAAGGATCCCGCTGCCGCGCTGCTCGAGCGCGCCTCCGAGATGGTGGACGGCGAGGCGCCTCGGCATGACCAGACGGCACGGCCCAAGGACTTCTGGCGCACGCTGGAAGGCGTCGGCCGCGTTCGCCTCGACCTGAACGGGATCTCGGGTGAGGTCGACACGCTCCGCGTGGCCAACTGGTTCGGGGTCTACGATGTGCTCGAGCAGGAAGGAAACCTCCTCGTTCTCTCGGTGCTCCCCGATCCCCCCTCCTCCACGCTGCTCGACCTGTTCGCGCCCGCGAAGGTGCTGAAGACCCTGCTGGGGTACCGCGTGGCGGCCATCGAGACGCCGCCCCTGAAGAGCGCGGGGAAAAGATGATCCGGCTCGCCCCCGATTCGGTCGCGCTCGTCACCGGCGCCTCGTCCGGCATCGGGCAGGCCATCGCGCAGCGCCTGGCCGTTCAGCAGGTCCCGCTGGTGCTGGTCGCGCGTTCGAAGGATCGGCTCGAAGCCCTCGCCGCCGACTGGCGTACCCGGTATGGGGGCGACGTTCACGTGCTGCCGCTGGATCTCTCGGCCGCGGGGGCCGTCGAAACGCTTTTCGAAAGGACAGAAGGGGAAGGACGCGCCGTGGATCTGCTGGTGAACAACGCGGGCTTCGGCCTGAACGGCGCCTTCGACGAGCTGCCCCTCGAACGCACGCTCGCGCTGCTGGAGCTGAACGTGCGCGTCTTCACCGAATCGTGTCACCGCTTTCTCGCCCCGATGCGCGCGCGGCGACACGGCCGCATCCTCAACGTGGCCTCGACGGCGGCGTTCCTTCCGGTGCCGTACATGGCCGTGTACGCGGCGAGCAAGGCGTTCGTCCTGTCTCTCAGCCATGCGCTGCACGAGGAGGCGCGCGGCGACGGCGTCACGGTGACCGCGCTCTGCCCCGGCTACACGCGGACGGCGTTTCACGACGTGGCGGGGATGAAGGGGGCCGAGGCGACCCCGTTTCCGGAGATGACTGCCGAGGCCGTGGCCGACGCGGGCCTTCTCGCGCTGGAGAACGAGCGGGCGCTCCGCGTGACGCACCCGCTGGATCGGCTCTGGATCGCCTGCGGGCGCCTGACGCCGCGCAGCTTTCCGCCGCGCCTGGCGGCCTTCGTGTTCAGGCGCACGCCGCTTTCTTCGAAGACTTGAGTCAGCGCGAAAGGGTTCCCACGGCCTCGTAGGCGCGGCCGAAGAGCTTGCTCAGCGCGTCCGCGCTCGAGCGGAAGCCGAGCGTCAGCGCCGCGACCTCGTCGGGCGTGAACCAGCCCACCTCGAGCGTCTCGTCCGCCGCGTAGGCCTCGGGGCTCGTGGGCAGGAGGCGGGCGCGGAAAACGGCGATGATGACCGGGCGGCCCGGGTACGAGTAGAGACCCAGAAGCTCTTCGATCTCGGCCTCCACGCCCGACTCCTCGCGCGTCTCGCGCAGCGCCGCGGCCTCGATCGTCTCGCCGCGGTCCACGTGTCCGCCGGGAAAGACCCACGTGCCGAACCCCGGCTCGATGCCGCGCTTCACGAGGAGCACGCGCCCCTCGCGGACGATGAGGCAGCCCGCCGCGACCTTCGGGTCGATCCAGTGGATCGCGCCGCACGCGGGGCAGACGGGAACCTTCTTGGCGGCCACGCCCAGGGGCTTCTCCTCCAGCCGGTGCGCGCACTGCGTGCAGAAGATCGGGGCCTCGTACACGCGCCTACCGTACCCCTTTTACGAGCCGGCGCAAACGAGATGAAGCCTTCAGGCCTTGGTTTCCCAGGGGAGATCCCGGTAATGCATCGACTCGCGCGTGGGGGGCTTCACGATGTCGAAGTACGGCGAGAGATCGAAGTCTCTCGGGACGATCAGCGTCGTGGGCGTGCGCTTGAAACGAAAATTCTTCGCCGACTTTCCCAGCAGCTCGCGCGCGATGCGGCTCCCCATCGAGCGCCGCTCCACGCGAGCGTCGAGCGAGCGCACCGGGTAGCCGACGCGCTCGAAGGCCGCGCCGATGAGCGACGAGCAGATGACCTCGGTCGGCTTGCCCGCGCCGAAGTGGAGGGCGTCGCGGCGGAAGCGCGCGGGCACGAACGAGGCGGGAAGAAAGTAGCGCGCCAGGTCGATGATGTTGTCGACATCGTAGGTCTTGCCGATCTGCGAGGCGGCGTCCTCGACGACACGCCGTGCGTCCTCGGGCGTCAGGTTTCGCGGACGGCAGACGCGCACCCGCTGCAGGCGGTACTTGGAAAGGGGTGTCACCGCGACGCCTTCCTCGGCCAGGGCCTCGACGATCAGGTGCGCCGCATCGTCCCCGAATCGCGCCACGGCCGCTTCCTGGCAGAGGGGGGGCGCGCAGGGACCGAGATAGAGGGCCGCGTGAGACCAGGGAGAGGTGGTGAGATAGGAGATCACCTGAGAGAGGCGCTGGTCTCCCTCCACGAGCAGGACATCGCCGGGCTGCATGACGGAGGCGAGCGTCTCGGCGTTCCAGGGACGCCTCGGCCGGCTGGCCGAGGCGAGGGGGCGCGTGAGCGCCCGCAGCGCCCAGCGCGAGATCAGACCCGCCTTCATCGGGCTCCCATTATGGGCGCGCCGCCCACTGGACGAACGGCCAGCTTGACGCCAGGCAAGTCCGTGACGAGAATCCCCCACTCGTTGAGAGCTTGGAGAAGGCTCTTCAGCCCGGGAGGACCTCTTGATGAACAAGAAGTGGAGCGAGGACGATGCCCGATGGCTGAAGGCGAACTTCGGCCGGATGGATCTTCAGAGCCTCTCGCACACCCTCGGTTTCCCGCTGACGGAGGTCGAGCTGCACATCAAGCAGCTCAAGCTCAACGGCGCAGACCACAATGGCGTGAAGCACAAGGCGCCCTCCTCCCTGAAAGAGGCGGTCCGTGAGCTCTCGGCGGCGCGAAAAGACTACGAGAGGGCCATCGACCTCTTCCACAAGCGCAAGTTCGACGAGGCGGCGGAGCGCTTCGAGGAGCTGATGGAGAAGCACCCCGACGAGAAGGAATTCACCGACCGCTCGCGGATGTACCTCGCCGCCTGCCGCAACGGGAAGAAGAGCCGGTCCTCCGTTCCTTCCGAGCCCGAGGAGATCTACCACGCGGCCGTCTTCGAGAAGAACCGCGGCAACGTCGAGCGGGCCCTCGAGCTCCTGAAGAAGGCGGCTGCCCGCCGCGACCTGGACGGCCGTGTCCACTACCTCGCCGCGTGCTGCCACGCGCTCGCGGGCGATTCCGACCAGGCGCTCGTGAACCTCAAAAAGGCGATCGCCGCCGACGATCAAAATCGTATTCACGCCCGCCTGGAGAACGATCTTTCCTCGCTGCGCGGCACGCCGGGCTTCAGCGAGCTCGTCGCGGGGGCCTGACCATTCGCCCGACGGCCGTCGTCGTTCTCGCGGCCGGACGGGGCGTCCGGATGAAATCCGAGCAGCCCAAGGTGCTGCACGAGGCGGCCGGAATCCCGCTCCTGGGCCACGTGCTCGCGACGGCGGCTCACGCCGCGGGAGGCGTCCCCCGAAGCGTCATCGTCGTCGTCGGCGCGGGCCGCGAGCGCGTGCTCGCCTATCTTCGCGACTCCGCTCCGGACGCGGTCGCGGTGCTCCAGGATCCGCCGCGCGGAACGGGCGATGCGGTGAAATGCGCCGTGCCCGCGCTCGAGGACGCCGAGATCGTGATCGTGCTCTCGGGAGACGTTCCGCTCCTGACGAGCGGCACGCTCGACACCATGCTCGCGCGATTCGAGGAGCAGGAGGGGACGGCCGTGGCCTTCCTCACGGCCCACCTCGCAGAGCCCGCGGCCTACGGGCGCGTCGTGCGGGATGCGACGGGGGCCGTCACGCGCATCGTCGAGCTGAAAGACGCTTCGCCCAACGAGCGGGAGATCCGTGAGATCAACGCCGGCGTCTACGCGTTCGACCGCGCGTTCCTGCAGGAATCGCTGCCGCTGCTCAGGGACCAGAATGCCGCGGGCGAGTTCTACCTGACCGACCTTCTCGGCCTCGGCGTGGCCGCGGGCCGGCCCGTCATCGGGGTGCTCGTCGAGAATCCCGACGAGATCCGGGGCGTGAACTCGCGCCTGGATCTGGCGCATATCGAGGGGCTGCTGCTGCACGCCGCCACCGACCGGGCCATGGCGGCCGGAGCCACCCTGATCCGCCCCGAGACGATCACCCTCGAGAGCTCGGTCGTCTTCGAGCCCGACACCATCGTCGAACCGTTCGTCACGATGCGCGGAAAAACGCACGTGGGCAGCGGCACCTGCATCGGCCAGGGGACCGTCGTGAAGGACGCCCATTTCGGAAAGGGCGTTCTCGTCCGGCCGTACTGCGTCATCGAGGGGAGCCGTTTGGAAGACGGCGCGGTCGTGGGGCCGTTCGCCCGCTTGCGCGAAGGCACCGAGCTCGCCGAAGGTGCGCACGTGGGAAACTTCGTCGAGACGAAGAAGGCGCGCCTGGGCAAGGGCGTCAAGGCGAACCATCTGACTTATCTGGGCGACGTCACCATCGGAGAGCGCACGAACGTGGGTGCGGGCGTCATCACCTGCAACTACGACGGCTACGCCAAGCATCCCACCGTCATCGGCTCTGATGTGTTCGTCGGCTCGGACGTGCAGCTCGTTGCCCCCGTGACCGTCGGGAACGGAGCGATCATCGGGGCCGGGACCACGGTCACGAAAGACGTGCCCGCCGATGCGCTGGCGACCTCACGCGCGCCGCAGAAGATCTACGAGGCGGGTGGTAGGAAGTACCACGAGCGGAAAACCAAAAGCTGAAGTATTTCGGGGAGACGATCTCCCCGAACCCCTCTGGGATGAGACGAAGAACACGTCTGGACCAGGCGAAGTACCTCGAAGAGACGATCTCTCCGAAACCCTCTGGAATCAGGCGATGAACCTCGGGGAGAAGATCTCCCTCCCTGGAATATTTCAGGTGCGGTCTTCCTTCTTTGAGCTCGAGCGGAGGAGTCAGAACGATGTGCGGGATCGTGGGTTACGTGGGACCTCAGGAGGCGATGCCCCTTCTCCTCGGCGGCCTGAAGCGGCTCGAGTACCGCGGCTACGACTCCGCCGGCATCGCCGTGCTCGGTAACGACGACATCGTGCGGGTGGCCCGGAGTCAGGGAAAGCTCGAGAACCTCACGTCCAAGCTGGCGGATGTGCCGCTGCCGGGACACTTCGGTGTCGGCCACACGCGGTGGGCCACCCACGGCCGGCCGTCCGAGGAGAACGCCCACCCGCATCGCGACACGTCGGGGCGCATCGTCGTGATCCACAACGGCATCATCGAGAACTTCATCGCGCTCAAGAAGGGACTGACGGCGCAGGGGATCCAGTTCCTCTCGGAGACCGACACCGAGGTCGTGGCCCAGGCGCTCGGCGCCGCGCGGCGCGCCAAGCCCGGCCTGCCGTTCGGCGAGATCGTGCGCGAGGTCGTGTCGACGCTCTCGGGCATGTACGCCCTCGTGCTCTTCTCGGCCGACGAACCCGACGTCCTCTATGCCGTGAAGTCCGGTCCCCCGATCGTGCTCGGCAAGGGACACGGGGAGAACTTCGTCGCCTCCGACGCCACCGCGCTGATCCCGCACACACGCGAGCTGATCTTCCTCGAAGACGGCGACATCGCGCGCATCACGGCCGACACGATCGAAGTGACCGACGTGGCGGGACGTCCGCTCGACCGCGCCGCGCGGCGCGCCACGTGGGATGCGGTCTCGGCCGAGAAGGGGGGCTACGCCCACTTCATGGCCAAGGAGATCGCCGAGCAGCCGACGGTGGTCGTGGAGACCGTGGGGAACAAGCTCTCGCTCGCCACCGGCGAGTTCAGCGAGGAGGCGATGGGGATCTCGCGCGACCTCCTGCGCGACATCGACCGGATCCACATCGTGGCGTGCGGCACCTCGTGGCACTCGGGCCTGGTCGCCAAGTTCCTGCTCGAGGAGATCGCGCGCATCCCGACGGAGGTCGACTACGCCTCCGAGTTCCGGTATCGCTCGCCGGTCGTCGGCCCGCGCACGCTCGTGGTCGGGATCTCGCAATCGGGCGAGACGGCCGACACCGTGGCCGCGCTCCAGGAATCGCGCCGCCTCGGGTCGCGCACGGTCGGCGTGGTGAACGTGCCGGGCTCGGCCATCGCGCGGCTGGTGGACGGCGTGCTCGCCACGCATGCGGGCCCCGAGATCGGCGTGGCGTCCACGAAGGCATTCACCACGCAGCTCGTGGCGCTCGCGCTCTTCGCCCAGTACGCGCGCGCCAGCCGCAATGGCGGGAACCTCTCGCCCGAGGACCCCTTCGTGAAGAGTCTCGCCAAGCTGCCCGCGGCCATGGCCGAGGCGCTGCTCCTGGAGCCTGCGATCGAGGAGCTTTCGAAGCGATTCCAGCACGTGAAGGACATCCTCTTCCTCGGCCGCGGCATCCACTACCCGATCGCCCTCGAAGGCGC
>JBDSFL010000612.1:0-5783 GCA_039919545.1 Thermoanaerobaculia bacterium
GCCGTGATGATGGCCACGGCCACGCTCGTCTCGTGCGGCGGCGATCCCTTCGGGGCTCCGGTGCGCGTGAAGACGCATGGCTATCGCGCGGTGGTGAAATCGATGGCCGGCTCGAAGGAAGCGCGCACGCAGCTCGCCGTGCGCGGCGAGGACCGCCGGCGGGAGCCGGAAGAGGGTCAGGTCGGCAACATCTTCATCTGGAAGGGTGCGGAGCGGCGCGCCTACGAGCTGGATCCCCTGGCCAAGACCGTCGCCGAGCGTCCGTTCACGTCGATCGACGAGGCGCTCCCTGGGCACCCCCTGACGCCCGGCTTCTCGGATCAGGCCGAATCGGCGCGCCGCGGCGTGGTCGACTACCACCGGGAAAGCGACGTCGTCTACGCCGGGCACGTCTGCTGGCTCTGGCGCTTCGACGACAAGCCGGGAGATCCTCTGTCGCCGTCGACCACTTACTGGGTGGCGCCGGATCTCGATCGGCTCGTGCTCCGGGTCGTGCGCGAAGCGGGCCCGGGCACGCCCCCGATCTCCTCGTCGGAGCTGATGAACGTGCGCGCCGGGGCCAGCGCCGATCTCTTCGTGGTTCCGGCCGCGTATCGAAGGCTCACGGCCGCTCGCTGAAGTGTTTCCGGCCGTGAACGGCGCGACGGCTCCTCAGCGTGACCGTTTCTCCGGTCCGGTTCTTGCTCTATCGCCGGGAGCTGGACGTGTGAAAGACACGTTCTGCGCACGAAGAGATCCTCCGAAGGAGCTGATGATGACGCCTCGACCGACCCGTCTTTCTCTCTCTCTCACCGCGTTCACCGCGACCGCGCTGCTGGCTACCTCTCCGTTCTCGCCGCTGCTGGCGCAGGGAACGCAGCCGCTATCGGTCCAGACGCAGCAGACGCCGGCGCCGCGAGGCTCGCTCCTGCCGAACCCCCTGACGGTCAAGTCGCCGCTGCCGAATCATGCGGACGGCGTCGGCCCCTCGGGTCCGGTGGAGCTTCGCATCGTGTCCCCCAGACCGGACGAGATCATCCCGATTCCGCCTCCCGCTCCCGGCGGCACGCCCGGGCGCAGCGCCCCGGTGGAGATCAAGTTCGAGATCAAGAACTACGAGATCTTCCAGGATCCGATCACGAAGACGGGCCAGCACGTGCACGTGATCCTCGACAACCAGCCGTATTTCGCGGACTACGACATCTCCAAGCCCTGGCTCTTCAAGAACGTCCCGGCCGGCACGCACACCATTCGCGCGTTTCCGTCCCGTCCGTGGCACGAGTCCATCAAGGAGCCGGGCGCGTTCGCGATGGTGACGTTTCACGTGGGGGAGAAAGACGGGAAGAACACGCCGGTCGCAGGCGTTCCGCTCCTCACCTACTCGCGGCCAAAGGGGAAGTACGGCAAGGACGAGGCCGCCAAGGTGATGCTCGACTTCTACGTCACCGGCTGCCAGATCGCCGAAGAGAGCGTGCCGGATTCGTGCCGGGTGCGGTACAAGCTGGACGATCAGCCCGAAATGACCCTCACCAAGTGGGCGCCCGTCTGGTGGGAAGGGCTCGGCGTGGGCAAGCACAGCTACGTGATCGGCCTCACGCGCGGCGGCAAGGTCGTCGAGAACGGCAGCTTCAACCTCGTGAAACCCTCCTTCGAGGTCGAGGCGACGAACAGCATGGCACCCGGCAGCCCCGCGCCTGCGGCGGCCGCACCCGGCGGCGCACCCGGCGGGGCCGAGCTATCGCGCCCGGTTCCGGGACCCGGCGGGAACGATTCCGGCCCGCCCACCCGTCCGGCACGTCCGGCCGGTGGCTTTCCGGAGCCGACCCGTCCCCCCGCGCCCGGCCCCGGAGGACGCTGATTCAGCTGGCTCGCCTCTTCCGGTAGAGTCCCCTTCATGCTCGTGTATGGAGCGGCGGGTCCCCGCCCCGTCGTCGTCGATCCGCCGTTGATCCTGGCCCCCATGGCCGGGATCACGGACATGACGTACCGGCTGCTCCTGCGCCGCATCGGCGGGGTCGGGCTCGTCACGATGGAGTTCGTCTCGTCCGAGGGGCTCACGCGCGGCAACAAGAGAACCGAGCGCCTGCTGCGCTTCGATCACGACGAGCGCCCGCTCTCCGTGCAGATCTACGGCGCCGATGCCGCGCGCATGGAGATCGCCGCGGCGCGCGTCGAGGAGATGCGCGTCGAGGTCTGCGACATCAACATGGGCTGCCCCGCCAACAAGGTGCTCAAGGGGTGCGCGGGCGCGGGGCTGATGCGCGACCTCGGCAAGGCCCGCGAGATCATCGCGGCCTGCCGCCGCGCCCTGCCGACCACGCCCCTCACGGTGAAGTTCCGGCTCGGCGTGACGGAAGAGACGATCAACTACATCGAGCTGGGGCGAATCTGCGAGGGAGAAGGAGTCTCCGCGGTGGCCCTGCACGCCCGCACCGCCAAGCAGATGTACACGGGGCGCGCCGACTGGAGCCGCATCGCGCGGCTGAAGGAAGCGGTGAAGATTCCCGTCGTCGGCAACGGCGACATCCAGACCCCCGAGGACATCATCGACATGTTCCGCCAGACCGGCTGCGACGCCGTGATGAGCGGGCGCGCCACGATGAAGAATCCCTGGATCTTCAAGCAGGCCGCCGAGCTGCTGGCCGGCCGCGCGTACCGCGAAGCGAGCCTCGTGGAGCGGCGGAACGTGATCCTTCAGCACTTCAACCTCATCCTGCGCGACGACGGCGATCAGCCCAAGCTGCTGATGAACAAGCTGCGCACCTTCACCGGCTGGTACACGCACGGCATCCCGAACGGCGCCGAGCTGCGCCGCCAGATCCATTCCCTGCAGAGCCCGCAGGCCTTCCTCGATGCCGTGGAGACTTTCTTCGAGGGTCACGCGGCCGTGGCCGCGTGACCGACCTGCAACGAGGACGAAGAGCGGCCGCAACGCACGGTCTCCTCGTTGCATCCATCTCGCCGTTGATCTTCAGGAGCGACACATGAAATCTGTTCGAAACGAACTTCGGAAGAGCTTTCGCGTCCCGCGGCTCCTCGTCCTGGTTCCCCTGCTTCCCTTTCTCGCCGCGTGGTCCCTGCGCGCGCAGCCGGCGCCGCCCGCCGCGCCGCCCGCCGCGCCGTCCGACACCCAGACCTCGAAGATCGCGGCGGGCCTGGTGTCGGTGCCCATCACGGTGAAGGAGGAGTATCTGGGCCGCAGCGGCACGCGCACCGTCGTCCGCTTCACGCTGAGCGTCGCCAAGGGCGACCTGCGCAAGGGGGGCGCCGATCAGCCGCGCACGTACTCGTTCTTCCTCACGGGCGAAGCCAAGGATCCCGCAGGGAAAGTGGTCGAGACCTTCCGCGTGCCCGTCGACGCCGACCTGTCGGGAGGCGACATCTCCCGGCCCCTCACCGCGTCTTTCCTGCGTTCGTTCGCACCCGGCCCGCTCAGCCTGCAGTTCCGGCTCGAAGGGGTGGCGGGAAAGGCCGTGGGCATGCAGGCGGTCTCGCTCACCGTGCCCGCGATGCCGGCCGAGTTCAAGGTGGAGTCCGCCGGGCTCGACGCCTCGGGCCAGCCGAGCGCGGCCGCGATCATCATGGAATCCGAGAACCGCGATGCGGTGCCCGAGGGGGGAAACCTCGTCAAGATCCTCGCCCCGAAGAAAGAGGTCCCCGTCGGCCTGATCCGCATCGACTGCGAGGTCCGCCCGCCGGTCGTGCGCGTGGAATTCTTCCTCGGCGAAAAAAAAATCCTCGTGCGCAATCGCGCGCCCTACACCGTGGAGCTGGACCTCGGGAAGATCCCGAAGAAGCAGACGCTCAAGGCCATCGGCTTCGACCGGCAGGGGAACTTCATCGACGCCGACGCCTGGGCCATCAACGAGCGTGACGCACGCCTGGCCGTGCGCATCCTCGAGCTGCCGGCCAGCAAGACCGACACCGCCCAGGTGGATCTGAAGGTGGCCGTGCAATCGATCGCGGGCGGGGTCGCCAAGAACCTCAAGCTCTTTCTGGACGACAAGCTGCTGAAGGAATGGGGCGGGCCCCCGTTCATCGTGAGCGTCTCCGGGGCCGAGCTGAAGAAGGCCACCCTCCTGCGCGCCACCGCGGTGGACGAGGAGGGGAAGGAATTCTCAGACATCAAGTTCCTGAAAGGAGACTCGCGCTTCGTGTCGTCGGTCGACGTGAACCTCGTCGAGCTGAACGTGTCGGTCTACAACGAGGCGGGGGTCTTCACGAAGGGTCTGCACAAGGAAGACTTCACCGTGCTCGAGGACGGGGCGCCGCAATCGATCGGAGCTTTCGAGTTCGCCGAATCGCTGCCGCTCTCGCTCGGCCTCGTGATCGACGGCTCGGGCTCGATGAGCGATTCGATGCCCCTCGTGCATCAGGCAGCCACCGAGTTCGTGCAGAAGCTGGTGGGCGAGAAGGACCAGGGTTTCGTCATCGAGTTCCGCGAGGCGCCCGTCGTGCTGGCGGCGATGACGAAGAAGCCGGGAGAGCTGATTCGCGCGGTGGCCGAGACACGGGCCAGCGGCGGGACCGCGCTCTACGACTCGGTGGTGATGAGCCTCTATCAGTTCCGCGCGGTGCCGGGCAAGAAGGCCGTCGTCGTCTTGACGGACGGCAAGGACAATCATTCCTGGACCGACTACGACACCTTGCGGCGTTACACGCGCTCCGCCAAGGTGCCGGTCTACTTCATCGGTCTCGACCTGTCTTTTCTCGAAGTCGGGCTCAAGGGGAAGATGCGCGAGCTGGCGGCCGACACCGGCGGCGAGGCCTTCTTCGTGGGCAGCGCGAAGGGTCTGCCCGAGATCTACAAGAAGATCGAGACCGAGCTTCGCTCCCAGTATTTTCTCAGCTACCTCACGAACTCGCGCAAGCCCGACACCGAGTTCCGGACCATCGACGTGAAGCTGAAGGACCCCAAGCTCCGGGCCAAGACGATCCGCGGCTTCTTCCCGTGAGCTGACGGCGTCGAATCGGCAGCCTGCTACTATTTTTCACGATGTCACACAGCAAGAAGTGGGCTCTCATCCTCGGAGCGTCGTCGGGTTTCGGTGAAGCGGCGGCACTCTCCCTCGCGCACGACGGACGAAACGTCTTCGGCGTCCACCTCGATCGGCGCGGCACGCTGCCGAACGTGGAGCGGATCACCGGCGAGATCACCGCCGCGGGCCGGCGCGCCGTGTTTTTCAACATCAACGCGGCCGACCACGACAAGCGCGCCGAGGCCGTGGCCGAGATGAAGCGCGTGGTGACGGAGGAGGGCGGGGACTCGGGGATCGATGTCCTTCTCCACTCGCTCGCCTTCGGCACGCTGAAGCCCTTCATCGCGGACACGGTGGCCGACCGCATCGCCCCCGCGCAGATGGACATGACGCTCGACGTCATGGCCAACTCGCTCGTCTACTGGACGCAGGACCTCATCGGGGCCGGCCTTCTCGGCGAGGGCGCCCACATCTTCGCGATGACCTCGGCCGGCGGGCACCGCATCTGGAATTCCTATGGCGCGGTCTCCGCGGCCAAGGCGGCGCTCGAGAGCCACTGCCGTCAGCTCGCCGTCGAGCTCGTCACGCGCAAGATCGCGGTGAACGCGGTGCGCGCCGGCGTGACGGACACGCCGGCCCTCCGGAAGATTCCCGGCAACGCTCAGATGATCGAGCGCTGCCTGGCGGTCCATCCCGCGGGACGGTTGACGGTGCCGGGCGACGTGGCGAGCCTCATCACGGCGCTGGCGCGGCCGGAGACGATCTGGATGACGGGAAACGTGCTCGGCGTGGATGGGACGGAAGACCTTGTGGGCTGACCGGCGC
>JBDSFL010000375.1:0-2828 GCA_039919545.1 Thermoanaerobaculia bacterium
ACGGAACCCTTCTCCGCATCGGGCGCCGGTCGATCCATCGTGAGCTGCCCCGCGCGCTGGGGGCCTCGCGCAAGAGCTGGGCGGAGCTGGTTCGCGAGGGCCTGCTCACCCGCGCCTTTCCCGACCCGGCGGCGTTCGTCGCCTTCATCTGCGACTCCCTCGCGCCCGGTCACGGCGCGGAGGTCCTGGATCTCGGCCTCTCTTCCGTTCGTTCCGAGGTCGCATCCGTCTCCCTTTTTCCGGGCGTCCTCTCGCTCCTCCATTTTCTCAAACGCCGCGGGCTGAGGCTCGGCCTGGTGTCGAACCTCACCAGCCCGCACACGGAGCCCGTCAAGACGCTCGGTCTGGCCGGGCTCTTCGACGCCACCCTGTTTTCGTGTGACGAAGGGATGGTAAAGCCCCAGCCGGAGATCTACCGCCGCGTGTGCGCGCGCCTGGGTGTCCCTCCCGAGCGCACGCTCTTCGTGGGGGACTCCCGTGCCAACGACGTGGATGCTCCGGCCGCGCTCGGGATGTGGACGGCGGGCATCGGCTTCGACGCCGGCAGCATTTCCCTCACCGAAGTCGCAGACCTCGGCCGCCTTTCGCTTTCAGCCCCGGCGTTCAAGTCGCTCATGGCGCCCGGCTGGCGACTCGAGCTGGGGGGGCAGACGCGGACCGTGACGCGAGTGGCGCCTGTGGGAGACGACGAGCAGGGCCGGTACAACCTCGTCTACGCGCTCGACTGCGTGACCGATGGCGGCGCCCCTTCACGCCTTTTCGCCAAGAGGTTCCTCCTCCCGGAGACGGCCTACGTCGAAGAGCTCGGGTATGCGTTGCAGAGGGCCTGCGGTCTGCCGGCCTGCGACGCCCGCGTCGAGCCAGGCCTCGAGCCCCTCCTCATCCTGTCCGCGGCACCAGGCCGAAAGCTGGAGGGAGCGATCGATCCCGGCATCGCCTTCGACATCGGCAGGCACTTCGCGTTCGGCTTCCTGTTCGCCAACGCGGATCTCAGGCCGCGGAACTCCTTCCGCTTCGACGGGCCCTCCGGATCGCGCCTGTCGGTCGTCGACATGGAGCACTGCCTGTTCAACCTCGCCATCGACACCGAGGGGCTCGCGGATCCCTTCCGCCCGGAGACCTTCGACTCGATGGGGGAGAGCGAGCTCTCCGAGCGCGTGAAGAAGAGGGTCCTCTCGCAGAAGACGTCGAGCCGCGCGAGGCGATCCTTCCTCGGCGAGGCCTCGCGCGATTCCGAGGTCGGGCGCGCTTACAGCTCGGGCTTCCAGGAATTCGCCGCCCTTCAGCGGGAACGAGCCGATGCGCTCTGCGACCTGATCTCCCGGCGGATTCACCGGGATCCCCCGCTCGTCATCGGCACGCAGGCGCATCGCCGGGCGATGGCCGAGGTGGACCTTCTCGACATCCGCTCACGCCTCGAGATGGAGCCCGAGGCCGCGCTCGAGTGGATGTGGTGAGTTCGTCCATGGATGGGGAGACCAGGTGATTCCGGCGCGGCGCCTGGAAGGACGCGTGGCCGTCATCACCGGCGGGGCGAGCGGGATCGGCCTCGCGACGGCGCGACGATTCCTCGCCGAGGGGGCCTCCGTCTCCATCTGGGATCTGGATCCGTCGCACGCCGTGGAGGAGCTCCACTCAGAAGGCCCGGTCTCCGGCGAGCCGCTCGACATCCGGGACGGCGCGCGAGTGACCGTGGCGGCGGCGCGAGTCAGCGAGCGGCTCGGACGAGTCGACATTCTCATCAACAACGCGGGTATCACACGGGGCTACCTCGACGCGCTGCGGGTTTCCGACGAAGACTGGCACGCGATCCTGGACACCAACGTCACGGGAGCGCTCCACTGCATGCAGGCCCTGGTGCCCGGAATGAAGGCGCGCGGCTGGGGGCGGATCCTGAACGTCACCTCCGTCCTCGCGGCCTCCGGCTTTCCGGGCCAGACGGCCTACGCGGCCTCCAAGTCGGCGATCGAGGGGGTGACGCGTGTGTGGGCCTCCGAGTTCGGCCCCTTCGGCATCACGGTGAACGCGGTGAGACCCGGCTACATCGACACCCCGATGAACGCCGCCAACGGGCCAGGGCTCGTCCGCCACGCCCTCGCCCGAACGCCGCTCGGCCGGCTGGGCCTCGCCGACGACGTGGCGAGCGCGTTCCTCTTCCTCGCGTCGGACGACGCGGCCTTCATCACGGGCGCGATCCTGCCCGTCGACGGCGGCCTGGTTCCTTAAAAAAATCTCACGTCTTCGGAGCGGGTTTCGCGCTCGCCTCGAGCGCCTGCCTCACGGTGAAGCTCTTGCCCGGGAGGAGGACGTCGAGGTTCGCCTGCGGTGCCGCACTTCCCACGCGAAAGTCGATGACGTAGTAGGCGTGCCCGAGAAGCCACTGCACGCGCACGGCCTCGGCGTTTTCAGGCAGGTCTTGCAGCGGCGCCTCCCCCTTGAAGAGACCGCCGAAGCGATCGAGGAGCGCGCCGTACGGCGTCCCCGAGAGCCACGGGCCGACGCCCTCGTCTCCTGCCACCACCTTGCCGCCGGGCTTCACCACACGGGCCATCTCGCGGAGCGCGCGAGGCACGTCCGGGAAGCGATTGAGAGTTCCCAGGTGCAGCAGCGCATCGAAGCTCGCGTCCGCGAAGGGAAGGTAAGAGCCATTGGCGAGAAACAGCTCGACGTGATCGTCCTGAGTCGTGATCCGGCGGCGCGAGACGCGCAGCATCGAAGGCGAGATGTCGAAGGCGAAAAGCTCACCCGTGGGGCCGATCCGCTCCCGGATGGAGGAGAAGTTGGGCCCGGGCCCGCACGCGACCTCGAGGACGCGGTCTCCGGCGCGG
>JBDSFL010000389.1:0-5346 GCA_039919545.1 Thermoanaerobaculia bacterium
TTCGCCCAAGCGCAGACCGCCATGATCGTGAGGCCCACCACCAGCGCCAGTCCCGCCGACTGCCCCCAGAGCAGCGTGCGCGCGGCCGCGAACACACAGAGCAGCCCGCCGAGCATGAAGCCCGAGGCCGTCTCGCGCGCCAGCACCTTCATCACGTCGCGCACGCGCACCTGGCCCAGGGCCAGGGCGCGGATCATCGTCGAGACCGTCTGGCTGCCGGCGTTCCCGCCGGTGCCGATGATGAGCGGAATGAAGAACGACAGCGCGACGACCTTGCCCAGCTCTCCCTCGAAGTGGCGCAGCACCGTGCCAGTGAGCGTCTCGGCCACGAACAGCAGCAGGAGCCAGCCGATGCGGCTGCGCACGACCTTGAAAATCGACGTGCCGAAATAGTCGAGGGCCCCCCCGCGCTCCCACGGCTCCGCTCCGGCAGCCACGCCACCCATCCGCAGGGCGGCCTGCGTCTCGCGTTCCACCAGCACGTCCACCACGTCGTCCACGGTGATGATCCCGAGCGGCTTGCCGTCGGCGACGACCGGCATCGCGTTGAAGCCGTATTTGGAAACCAGGCGCGCCACCTCGTCCTGCGGCGTGGCGGGATCGACGCTGATCACCTCGTGCGACATCAGGCTCGTGATCCTCCGGTCGGGCGCCGCCGGCAGGAGCTTGCGCAGAGACACCACGCCGACGAGCTGATCCTCGTCGTCGACGGCATAGAGATCGGCAACGGTCGCGACCTCGGGATCGATCTTCCGCAGATGGTCGAGCGTCTCGGCGGCCGTCCAGTCGGGCCGCACGCGCACGAATTTCGCGGTCATCAGGCGTCCGGCGGTGCCGGGCTCGTAAGCGAGGAGGCCGCGCGCGTCGGCGGCATCGCGAGCGGTCATCTTGCCGAGCACCGGCGCGCGCTTCTCCTCGGAGAGGAAAGAGAGCAGACGCGCGGCGTCGTCCGTCTCGAGGGTATCCAGAGCGGCGGCGAGCGCGTCCGGAGACAGACGGTTCAACGCGAGCTTGAGAGTCTCGCCACCCTCGAACGCGAGAATCGCGCCCACCTGCTCGGGCGAGAGGTTCTGCAGGACGCGAAGGCGATCCTCGCGCGGCAGCGCATCGAGCAGCTCGGAAAGGTCGGCCGGATTGAAATCCCAGAGCCCTTCCCGCAGCGCGGAGGGGTCCTCGCGCACGATCTCCAGGACATCGGGACCAAGCAGCTCAGCCAGACGCATCGAAGACGCGAGTCTAAGCGACCCCCGCACGAGCCCCGGTCCTCGCCCGGGAACATATCGTGGTGCCATTCCGTAATTGCCCTTGCCACCAGGAGGCGCGTCGTGAATCTTTCCGTGAACTCGGTCAGCAAGCTCTACGGCAATACGGTGTGGGGCCTTCGCGACTTCAGCCTCGAGCTGAGGCCGGGCGTGCTCGGCCTCCTCGGCCCGAACGGCGCGGGCAAGTCCACTCTGATGCGCATCCTCGCGACGATCACGAAACCGACCAAGGGTTCCGTCACCTGGAACGGCATCGACATCGCTCGTGAGCCGGATGCCCTCCGGCGCGTGCTCGGGTACCTGCCCCAGGATTTCGGGATCTATCCCAACCTCAGCCCCCAGGAGTTTCTCGAGTACATGGCCGCCGTGAAGGGAATCGAGGCCGGCGTCGCGCGCCGCCGCATCGACGAGCTGCTCGAGCTGACGAATCTGACCGATGTGCGCAAGCGGCCGCTCGGCGGCTTCTCGGGCGGCATGAAGCAGCGCGTCGGCATCTCGCAGGCTCTGCTCAACGACCCGGAGCTCCTCATCGTCGACGAGCCCACCGCGGGGCTCGACCCCGAGGAGCGCGTCCGCTTCCGCAATCTGCTCTCCGAGCAGTCGGGCGAGCGCATCGTCATTCTCTCCACCCACATCGTCTCCGACG
This sequence comes from Thermoanaerobaculia bacterium, assembly GCA_039919545.1. GTDB lineage: Bacteria > Acidobacteriota > Thermoanaerobaculia > UBA5066 > UBA5066 > JBDSFL01. Next base: position 1,909 of record JBDSFL010000389.1, read on the forward strand.
TCGAGGCCACCGCCACCCGCATCGCCCTCGTCGCCCAGGGCTCCCTCGTGATGGAAGCCGCACCCGAGGAGCTGCTCCGTTCCGTGGAAGGGCGCGTGTGGGAATGGGTGATCCCGAGCGCCGAGCTGACCGCCGTGAAGGCCCGCTTTCTCGTCTCGGGCACGATCCGCCGCAGCGAGGGGATGCACGTGCGCGTCGTCTCCGACGCCTGCCCGGGAACGGGAGCGCGCCTCGCGTCGCCGAACCTCGAGGACGCCTACCTCGTCCACGTCTCCGCACAGCGCACGGCGAGAGCCGCGTAGCGAGAGCGGGCTCGAGCACCATGCCCCAAGCCCTCTACCAGATCGCCCGAGCCGATTTTCTCGAGCGCGTTCGCCGCTACGGCTTCCTCGTCACGATGGCGGCCGCCGTCTACCTCGGCTACGCCGTGAACGCCGGGACGCTCGGCATGTCGCTGGGTAACTATCGGGGCGAGCCCAACTCGGCCTGGATCGGCCTCCAGATGGCGATGATCACCTCCACCTTCGTCTCGCTGGTGGGCTTCTACGTGATCAAGAACGCCGTCGAGCGCGATCGACAGACGCGCGTGGGCCAGATCATCGCGGCGACCCCCGTCACGAAAGCCACCTACCTGCTCGGAAAATTCCTGAGCAATTTCGCGGTCCTCGGAACCATCGTCCTCGTCATGGCCGCGGGCGCTTTCGTGATGCAGCTGCTCGGCCACGGCTTCGCGCTCGAGCCGTGGCCCCTGCTTTCTCCCTTCCTCCTTCTCGCTCTTCCGATGATGGCCATCACGGCGGCCGTGGCGGTCGTCTTCGAGACCGTCGGCTTCCTCTCCGGCGGCTTCGGAAACGTCGCCTATTTCTTCTTCTGGGGGGCGAGCCTGGCCATCGGCGTGCAGTCGAAGCTGGCCGCGCTCGATCCGCTGGGTTTCACGGTGATCGAGCGCACGCTGCTCGCCTCGGTTCGGGCGGCGCATCCCGACTGGGACGGCGGCTTCAGCACGGGCGGCGGCGGCTTCATGCATGGCGCGAACAGGCTGCCGCATCTCTGGAGCGGCATTTCGTGGACCGCCGCCTTCATCGGCATGAGGCTCGCCTGGTTCGCGGTGGCCGCAGGCATCGTGTGTCTGGGCACCCTCTTCTTCGATCGTTTCGATTCTTCCCGCGCGCCCTTGCTGCGGCGCCGCGGGAAGGCGCAGGCCGAGGAAGCCCCCGAACCGCTTCCCCTTCCGCCTCCCCCGCCTTCGCGCGTCACGCTCACGCCGATCCCGAAGCACGCAGCGTCGTTCAAGTCGTTCCAGTCGTTCCGCTTCGGCGGCGTGCTGATGGCCGAGGTTCGCCTGCTGCTGCAGGGCCAGCGCTGGTGGTGGTACGCGGGGGCTGTCGGCTTGCTGATCGCGCAGGCCGCGAATCCGCTTCCCCAGGCACGTCACGCCGTGCTCGCGCTTTCCTGGCTCTGGCCGATTCTTCTGTGGTCGGCCATGGGCACGCGCGAGCTGAAGCACGGCACCGACCAGCTGCTCTTCTCGTCCGCCCGCTCGCTCTCGCGCCAGCTCCCGGCGCTCTGGCTGGCTGGCGTGCTGCTCGCGCTCCTCACGGGGTCCGTCGTCGGGGTGAGGCTCGCGCTCGCCGGAGATCGCGCCGGCGTCCAGGCCTGGCTGGCCGGCGCGATCTTCATTCCCTCGCTCGCGCTCGCGCTCGGGGTCGTCAGCGGCTCGAGCAAGCTCTTCGAGGGGCTCTACACGACCCTCTGGTACATCGGCCCGATCCAGGGAAAGCCGGAACGGGCTCTGGATTTCCTGGGCGCTGCTCCGGAGCACGCCGCGGTGATGGCGCCGGTCTACCTCGGAATCAGCGCGGGGCTCGCGATCTTGGCGTTCTGGGCGCGTTCGAGGCGGATGGTGCAGTAGTCGCGATGGGCCCTCCGGAGAAGAGCCCATCGCCGTCGAAACCTACTCGATCTTGATTTTTTGCAATTCGACCGGAAATTGCGCGTCCTGGAACGACGTGAAGACCGAAGTCCAGGCTTGCGACGTTCCGATCGTGGCGCTATAGGAAAAAATGCCCGTGGCGCTCACGATGCGATAGATCGAGTTCACGCTGAAGGTGCCGCTCGAAGCGCTCGACAACGGGATGTCGGGCGAGCTGAGACCGCCCGAGGCCGCACCGAGGAGATAGGTTCCCACGAGCAGCTCGTTCGGCTGAGCCGAGAGTGCGGGCATGGTCGATCCCGGCGTGGTGCTGTTTCCCGCGTTTCCAGTCGCCAGGTTGACCACCGTGACGTTCGTGAACGCATGCAGAGACGCGCAGACGATCTCGCCGTTCGCCGACGAGACGAACGGAAGCGTGACGGTGCTCGCTGCGGTCAGCCCCGTCGCGATCGTCCCGAGGACCTGGAACGCCCGGCCCGGAGGCGGGCTGTTGAACGAGTTGACCGCCGTGTACGAATTCGATCCGGTGTCGGTGACGGTGCCGCCCGAAGCGTTGCCCGTCGAGCCCGCCGTGATGATGAGCTTCGAGCCGGCCGCCACGGTCCCGGTGACGGGAATGACGAGGTTCCCGCCGCTCGTTCCCACGAAAGTCAGGCAGCCCGCGCCACGGTCGCCGGCGAAGGTGATCGTCGCTGCCTGAGCAGACCCTGCGCCGATCCCGATCGCCAGGAATGTGCTGGCGACGACACGAATGTCGCGCCCGAAGGTTCCACCTTGTCGTGTCATCTCTCTCCCTCCTCTTTTCAATGGTGTCGAACACCCGATTGTATCGCTCCGCCGGCTACCTGGGCGGTCTCCCCCGATCACGGCTATCATCCCGCTCCCCATGGCCAAGAACCTCCTGCTCTCCGTCGAAAACCTCAGCAAGCAATTCGGCGCGCGCCCTCTCTTCGAGGGCGTGGCCTTCGGACTCTTCGAGGGCGACCACGTCGGCCTCATCGGACCGAACGGCTCCGGCAAGTCCACCCTCCTGAAGATCTTGGCCGGCCTCGACGAGCCCGACCGCGGAAGCCGCTCACTGCGCAAGACCATTCGCCTCGGCTATGTTCCGCAGGATCCCGACTTCACCGAGTTTGGCGAGACCGGGCGCTCTGGCGAATCGCACACGATCGAAGAGGTCCTGGCCTCGGCCCGCGAGAAGAGCGGCCACGCGCACGACCCTTACGACGAGAGCGGGCAGCTCGGCGCCGTGCTTCGCCGCACCGGCTTCGCCGATCCGGAGCAGGTCGTCTCCACGCTGTCCGGGGGCTGGCGCAAGCGCCTCGCCATCGCGGCCGCGCTCATCGCCGAGCCCGACGTGCTGCTGATGGACGAGCCCACGAACCATCTCGATCTTGAATCGATCCTCTGGCTGGAAGAGTGGATCTCCAATTTCGAGGGCGCGATCCTCATGACGAGCCATGACCGCGATTTTATGAACCGGCTCGTGAGCCGCGTGGTGGAAG
>JBDSFL010000453.1:0-4757 GCA_039919545.1 Thermoanaerobaculia bacterium
TGCAACGCCGAGCTTGACCGCAACCCCCATGCGCCCAGGGGGTTCCGGGCGGCGCGGGGCCGTCTCCGTTGTTGCCGCTCCTCGGTGATCTCCCGGATCACCAGTCGTCGCGGCGCCCGGAATCCGACCCCTCCTACTTTCGCCACGGGCTGCTAGCTCTTCGCCAGCAGCGCTCTGGCCTTGGTCCTCACGAAGGGGTAGTTCGGCGCGATGCCGTTGAAGTTCGCCGCCTTCGATGCGACTTCCCGCGCGGCCGGGTCGCCGTTCTCCTTCAACGCCACGGCAAGCAAGTAGAGAGCCTGCGGGTCCTGCTGGTTCGCTTGCCGCAGCTCGGCCACGGCCGCCGCGTAGTCACGCTCGGCCAGCGCGATCCGTCCCTGGAGCTCGTGCAGCTGGCGAATCTCGAACGGCCTCGCTTTTGCCGTGACCTGTTTCCCGTACTGCTCGGCCTTTCGCTTCGCTTCCGTGACGTCGTTCTTGGCGAGCGCGACTCTCGCGTCGTCGAAGAGGCCATTGCGTCGAGCCTGCTCCTTCACCTCGGCCGGCACATTCGCCTTCTCGATGAGCTGGAGCTGGTCGCCGAACTTCGCGCGCGCCTCGTCGGGTCGCCCGGCCTCGAGCAGGACATTGGCCATCAAGTTTGCGTCACCGGAGGCGGTGCCCAAGTCTCTCACGCCCTCAGCCAGCGCGTATCGCTTCGCGAGCTCGGCCAGCGCCTTGTCGGCCGTCCCTTGGTGCACGTAGGAGAGCGCGCTCCAGAGATAGGCCTGCCGCTTCTCGCCCCTGTTCCGGGCCACCTTGCCGATCTTGGCGAACTCCGCGCGAGCCTCCTTCGTCCGGCCCAGGAAAATGTGGTTGTTCCCGATCCCCACGTACGCGCTGATGAAGTTGGAGTCGAGAGAGAGGGCCTTCTGATAATTCTTGATCGACTCCTCGAATCGACCCATTTTCATGAGCAGCTCGGCATAGGAATCGTAAGGGTTCGGGTCGCTCGGAATCAGATCGATGTATTTCTTGAACGCCTTCTCCGCTTCGGGATACTTCTCCATCGCCCTGTTGGTATAGCCGAGCAGGTTGTACGCGGACGAAAAGTACGGATTGATCGTCGTGGCCTTGTCGAACTCCGTCACGGCCGCGGCGAATTCCTGCTGACCAAAATAGACCGTGGCCAGAAGGTTGTGCGCTCGCTCGTCGTTCGGAAAGGCCTGCACCAGCTTGAGGAGGAGCTCTTTCTGCTTGGAAACGTCGCCATTGCCTCCCGCCTCGAGGGCGGCGATCTCGAGCCGCTCTCCTTCCGAAACTTTCGGCGCCAGAGCGACGGCCCTGCCCACCGCTTCGAAGAAGTCCTTCGCGTTCTGGGAGGTGTTCGCCTGGCCGACAAACGCCATCGCGAAGCCTGGATCCATCGCCGTCGCCTCTTCGAAGCGCTTCCGCGCATCGGTCGCGCGCAACGATTCGAAAAGAATCCGCCCCTTCAGGTAGACGCTCAGCGCCTCCTTTGTCGTGGTCGTGATCGGGATCTTCCCTCTCGGATCGGCTGCGAACGCTCCGACCGTCGGAGCGATCGTCGCGAGAAAGACTACGAACAAGGCCACGCTCTTCGAATGAACTGCTCTCATTTGATCCCTCTTCCTGGACGTACGGGAGCCGGACGAGATTGTTGCGACTCGGGGCTGCTAGCTCCTGGCGAGCAGCGCTTTGGCCTTGGTCCTCACGTAGGGATAGTTTGGCGCGATGCCATTGAAATTCGCCGCCTTCAGCGCCAGCTCTCTCGCGGCGGGATCTCCGCTTTCCTTCAGCGCCACGGCGAGCAGGTAGAGAGCTCGCGGGTCCTGCTGGTTCGCCTGGCGGAGCTCTGCCACGGCCAGCGGGTAGTTCTTCTCCGCCAGCGCGATCCGTCCCTGAAGCTCGTGCCTCTGCCTCATCTCGAAGAATCTCCCCTTGGCCGCGACCAGCTTCGCGTACTGCTCTGCCTTCAGGCTCGCGCCCGCGATGTCGTTCTTCGCGAGGGCCACTCTCGCGTCGTCGAAGAGGCCGTTGCGGCGGGCCTGCTCCTTCACCTCGGCCGGCACGTTCGCGCTCCCGATGAGCTGCAGCTGCTCGCCGAACTTGACGCGCGCCTCGTCGGGCCGCCCGGCCTCGAGCAGGATGTTGCCCATCAGGTTCGCGTCTCCCGCCGCGGTACCCAGGTCCCTCACGCCTTGCGCCAGCGCGAATCTCTTCCCGACTTCGGCCAGCGCCTTTTCGGCCGCCCCTTCGTGCACGTACGAGAGCGCGCTCCAGAGATAGGCCTGGCGTCTCTCGTTCCTGTTCCGAGCCACCTTCTCGATCTTGGCGAACTCCGCGCGTGCTTCCCTCGTTCGGCCCATGAAGATCAAGTCGTTTCCGATTCCCACGTAGGCGCTGATGAAGTTGGGCTCGAGAGAGAGCGCCTTCTGGTAATTCTTGATCGATTCCTCGAATCGACCCATCTTCATCAGGAGCTCGGCATAGGAATCGTAGGGGTTCGGGTCGTTCGGGATCAGCTCGACGTACTTCTTGAAGGCCTTCTCTGCTTCGGGATACCTCTCCATCGCCCTGTTGGTGTACCCGAGCAGGTTGTACGGAGACGAAAAAGTCGGGTTGATCGTCGTGGCCGTCTCGAACTCCGCGAGGGCCGCGGGAAACTCTTGCAGTCCGAGATGGACGGTGGCCAGCAGGTTGTGCGCTCGCTCGTCGTTCGGAAAGGCCTGTACCAGCTTGATGAGGAGCTCTTTCTGCTTCGGAACGTCGCCCTTGCCGCCGGCTTCGAGGGCGGCGATGACGAGCCGCTCTCCTTCCGAGACTTTCGGCGCCAGGGCGACGGCCCGGCCCGTGGCTTCGAAGAAGTCTTTCGTGTTCTGGGAGGTGTTCGCCTGCCCGACATGCGCCATCGCGAAACTCGGATCCAGCCCCGCGGCCTCCTCGTAGAGCTTTCGCGCATCGGTGACGTGCAGCGATTCGAAAAGAACCCGACCCTTCAAGTAGAGGGCCAGCGCCGGCTTCGACATGGTCGTGATCGGAATTTTGGATTTCGGCTCGGCTGCGAACGCCCCGACGGCAGAGGCGATCGTCGCGAGACCGATCGCGAACAAGGCCCAGCTCTTCGAACGGACTGCTCTCATTCGATCCCTCCTTGGGATGCCTAGACTTACGGGCGCCGCACGCGGATGTTTCATCGCATGAGGTGGACGGACGCTGGAAGGTCGCCCGCCACTCGAGCCAGCGCGCTCAGCGCACCGGGAATGGAGTACCCATCGGTGCGATTCCAATTCGCGTCGGGCCGACGCGGCGTCGTTGGGACCCCCATTTGACCCCGTCCTGTATGGCCGGATCGGATACCATCAAACGATGAACACTCTGTTGTGGGTCTTGCAAATTCTCGCAGCGCTGCTCTTCGGAGCGTCGGGCGTCATGAAGGTCTTCATGTTCGACAAGGTGAGCGGGGATGTCCCGTCCTTCGGTGCGTTGCCGCGCGAAGCCTGGATGGCGCTGGGCATCGTCGAGCTCGTGTGCATGGTCGGGCTCATCGTCCCCTCCGCTCTCCATTGGCACCCGAACCTGACGATCGTGGCGGCCACCGTTCTGGCCGTCGAGAGCCTCCTCTTCATCTGGGTGCACTTGAAATATCACGAGATCACGCCCATCGTCTTCAGTGCCGTGCTCGGCCTCCTCATGGCGTTCGTCGCGTACGGCCGGTCGGTCTTGAAGCCGATCTCCTGATCGGGGCGTCCGCTCATTCCGAATGAAACCGGAAGGCGTTTCCGCCGGCGACCTTCGCCGTATACATGGCGTGGTCGGCGGCGCGAAGGATGGTCTTCACGTCGGTGCCGTCGTCGGGATGCAGGGCGATCCCGATGCTCACTCCCACCGTCTGCGGCTGGCCGTCGATCATGAACGGCTCACGCACCGCCTCGACGATGCGGGCGGCGATCTCCGTCATCCCGCTGCGCTGTTCGAACGATTCGACCAGCATCGCGAACTCGTCTCCGCCGATGCGCGCGAGCGTGTCGTCGTCGCGCAGCGCAGCCCGAAAGCGTGAGGCGACGAGCTGCAAGAGGCGATCGCCGCTCGCATGCCCCAGCGAGTCGTTGACCTTCTTGAAGCCGTCGAGGTCGAGGAACAGAATCGCGAACGGACTCCCCTGTTTCTGCGCGTGCGCGAGCACTTCGGTGGCGCGACGGTCGAGGAAGCTACGGTTGGGCAGGCCCGTCATCGGATCGTGGAAGGCCTGATACCGCATGCGGCGATGCCTCTCGCGCAGAGCATTCAGCGCCACGCCGAACAAGATGAGCGCGGCGACGACGAGCCCGTAGAACCACCCGGTCTGCCGGAAGTACGGCTTCAGCCGGAAGCCGAACGAAGCGCCAGTCTCATTCCAGACGCCGTCGTCGTTCGCGGCGATCACATGGAATTGGTAAGTACCGGGGTCGATGTGCGTGTAGAACGCCGCGCGCCGCGTCCCCGCTTCCACCCACTTCTCGTCGTACCCGTCCAGCTTGTATCGATAGCGAACCTTCCCCGGCGAGACGAGGCTGAGGCCCGCATATTGAATTTCGAGGTTGCGCGTCCCCGGCTGCAGCACCGGCGTGCCCGTAGTCGGAATTTCCCGGTTGTCAGCCACGAATCGCTGCAAGACGACCGGCGGCGGGTCGGGGTTCATCGGGATGTCGAGGGGATCGATCGTCGCGACGCCCGAGGTCGTGCCGAACCACAGGCGGCCGTCGTGGTCGCGGATG
>JBDSFL010000499.1:0-2923 GCA_039919545.1 Thermoanaerobaculia bacterium
CATCCGCCGGCAGGTCCTGCCGGCGCTCGAGTCGCATTCCCCAGGTACGGCCGCACGCTTGGCCCGGGCGGCCGAGGCGTGGACCCGAAGGCTCGACGCGCTCGATGCGCAGCTCAACGCTGCGCTCGCGCCCGGTCCGACGCGCATGGCGGGTCCCTTCCCGCGTGCCCTCTTCGCGGCGCTGAGCGACGAGGCGGCCTTCCGCTTGCTGGTGCGCGCGACCGGCGTCACCGGAGCGGTTCCTGGGGGAGCGCAGCTGCGCAAGGTGCTGCATCGGCTCCGCACGGAGACTTCGGTGCAGGAGCGGCTGGCCGGCTTCACGTTGAAGGCGGACCCCCGCGCGGTGAGGCTCCTGCCCCTTCGTTCGAGGCCGAAAGCGCGGGTCGAGTAGACTGCCCGCGTGAGCTTCGGATACGACGAACGCTTCAGTCCCGCCGAGATCTCCCGCCGCGTCCAGGAAGTCGCCCAGCGGATCACCACCGACTACCCGGACGAGTCGCCGATCACGCTGATCGCAATCTTGAAGGGCGCCGGGTTCTTCATGGCCGATCTCGCCCGTGCGCTCCCCCGGCGCGTTCGAATCGAGTACATCGACGTCATACGCGGAAAGGACGACGACGAGATCGTCGATTTCCACTTCATGACACGCTTCGTGCGAAAAGACGCCGACCTCATCGTCCTGAAAGACGTCGTGAGGAGCGGAGTCATCGAAACTTATCTTTTGAACCAGCTTCGGGAAGAAGGACCGCAGTCAATCCGTTTAGCCTCTCTGGTGGATAGACCGCAGGAGAGGAAGAGCTCGCTGGTGACCGATTACGTCCTTTTTCCATCCGAGGAAGGGATCCTCGTGGGCTACGGAATGGAATACCGCGGCGAGGGGGGGAACTTCCCTTTCATCGCGCAGGTCCGAGCCGACGACGAGGCGAGCCCGCTGGAACACACCGGAAGAATCCGTTTCTCCAAGGGAATACAGGGCTGAACCGGAACCCTCCGGAGTCCGTATCTAACAGACAAGGGATATCGTGAACACAACCGTCAAAAACATCCTGCTGTGGATGGTCATCCTCGTGGTCATCCTGCTTCTCTTCAAAGTCGTGGACTACAACCGCGGCTCCACGCAGACGATCCCCTTCAGCCAGTTCCTCGAGATGGTCGAGGGAAAGAAGCTGGATCGCGTGACGATTCGCGGGCCGGAAATCCGCGGTTACGACAAGGGAACGCCCGAGGGCCGCGAGCCGAGCATCCGCACCTACGCTCCCCCCTACGCCGACCTCATCACCGACCTGAAGAAGGGCGGGGTGAAGATCAGCGCCGAGGAGCCGCGCGAGGGCTCGCTGCTGGTGATCATCCTGCAATGGGCGCCGATCCTGTTCCTGATCGGCCTCTGGATCTTCATCATGCGGCAGATGCAGACTGGCGGGAACCGGGCCATGGCATTCGGGAAATCGCGCGCCAAGCTGCTCACGCCCAACCAGAAGAAGGTCACATTCAAGGACGTGGCGGGGTGTGAAGAGGCCAAGGACGAGCTGTCGGAGATCATCGACTTCCTGAAGGAGCCGGCGAAGTTCCAGAAGCTCGGCGGCAAAATTCCGAAGGGCGTCCTGATGATGGGCCCTCCGGGCACAGGCAAGACGCTCCTGGCCCGCGCGGTGGCCGGTGAAGCGAACGTCCCGTTCTTCTCCATCTCGGGCTCCGACTTCGTCGAGATGTTCGTCGGCGTGGGAGCCAGCAGGGTCCGCGACCTCTTCGAGCAGGGGAAGAAGAGCGCTCCCTGCATCATCTTCATCGACGAGATCGACGCGGTCGGCCGCCATCGCGGCGCCGGCCTCGGCGGCGGGCACGACGAACGTGAGCAGACGTTGAACGCCCTGCTCGTCGAGATGGACGGCTTCGAGGGGAACGACGGCGTCATCCTCGTGGCCGCCACGAACCGCCCCGACGTCCTCGATCCGGCGCTCCTGCGTCCGGGCCGCTTCGACCGCCGCGTCGTGGTCGACCGTCCCGACGTGAAGGGCCGCGAGGGAATCCTCAAGGTCCACAGCAAGAACATCCCGATGTCCGACGACGTCGACCTCTCGGTCGTAGCCCGCGGCACGCCGGGCTTCGCCGGCGCCGACCTCGCCAACCTCGTGAACGAGGCGGCGCTCTCGGCCGCCCGAGTCGACAAGAAGAAGGTCGAGATGATCGACTTCAACTACGCCAAGGACAAGGTGCTCATGGGTGCCGAGCGCCGCTCCATGGTGATGTCGGACGACGAGAAGAAGATCACCGCGTACCACGAAGGGGGCCACGCGTTGATCGCGGCGTTCGAAGAGCACACCGACCCGCTCCACAAGGTGACGATCATCCCGCGCGGGCGCGCGCTCGGGCTCACGCAGCAGCTGCCGCTCGAGGACAAGTACACCTACTCGAAGGAGTACATCGAGGCCGAGCTGGCCGTGATGATGGGCGGCCGCCTCGCCGAGGAAGTCTGTCTCGGCAAGATCACGACCGGCGCCTCGAACGACTTCGAGAAGGCCACCGAGATGGCGCGCCGCATGGTGTGCGAGTGGGGCATGAGCGACCTCGGCCCGCTCTCGTTCGGCCGCCCCGAGGGAGAGGTCTTCCTGGGACGCGACTTCTCGCGCCAGCCGGATTACTCGGAAGACACCGCCCGGCAGATCGACGCGGAAGTGAACCGCATCTGCAACGCGTCTTACGTGCGCGGCAAGAAGATCATCATCGAGCACCGCGCCGCGCTCGAAGAGATCGCCAAGGTGCTGCTCGAGAAGGAATCGCTCGACGGCGAGGAGATCTACGCGATCATCAAGCGGGTGACCGGTCGCGACGTCGCCAAGCGGCCGAAGCCGAAGGCGCCGCCGCCGACGCCCGCTCCCGCGGTCGCCCAGCCCGAAAAGGCCGAAGGGCCCGCTGGCGCTCCGGG
>JBDSFL010000509.1:0-5248 GCA_039919545.1 Thermoanaerobaculia bacterium
CGGCACGCAAGGCCGCAGCGGTGGACGCTCCCCCGCCCATCGTCCCGCCGCAGCGCACGCAGGCGCCCTCTGCCGAGACCGCGACGGCTCCCCCGCCGCCCGCACCTTCCGCGCCCGCGAAGGCCGCCACAGGCAACGGCACGGCCACCGACGCTGTCTTCATTATCGAAGCCGCGAACGTCCTTCAGACCGGATCGAACGCGAAAGGCCCGTGGGCTCTCTACGGGATCAAGACCACTTCTGGGCAGGTGTTCAAGAGCTTCAGCGACGCTCACTTCGAGGCGGCGCAGAACGCCGCGGAGTTCGGTGTTGCCGTTCGCATCGTGTGGGAAGAGAAAACTTACAAGGGCACTCTCGAGAAGAACCTCAAGTCCATCGTCGAGGCCGCGTGAGCGCGCTCGACACGTTCGAGGCCTCTTGCCCACGGGGCACGCAGGTCAGCGCGGTCCACGGCCTGGCGGCAGCGCTTGTCTCTGTCCGTGCGGCTCACGATCGCGGCCCGCTGATCCCGATCGAATTCGAGCCCCTTCCTCACACGTACAGCGTCAACGGCGAGCCGACACCGGGCGTAACGACGATTCTTCAAGAGATCGAACCGCCATCGCCGTATTTCACAGACCATCACCGCGACCGCGGAACGTTCGTGCACCAGGCGTGCGAGTTCGACGACGACGGCGGCGTAGACGACGCCACGCTTGATCCGGTGATCCGGCCGCACCTGGAGGCCTGGAGACGGTTCAAGAAAGAGCATCGCGTCGTCGTTCTCGCGATTGAGCTGATGGTCGCGAGCCTGATTCACGGCTTCGCCGGCCGCTTCGATCGGATCATCTGGTTTGAGGGCGCTCTCTGGTTGATCGACCTGAAGAGCGGGCAGCCGAGCAAGCTCACGGCCGGCCCTCAGACATCCGCCTATCAGGTCGGGTACCTGGAGACGTTCGGCCTTTGGATCCCGAACCGCGCCGCCCTGTGGCTCAAGCGGGACGGCACTTACGCATTCACTCCCCACCGAGACGAAAACGACTTCACCCGGTTCAACCAAGCGCTCGTTCAACTGAAAGGAAAGGCATAGCCATGCTCGCTACTTCTCTCGAAATCGTTCGCACTACCCCGGTCAACGAAGAGGACGAGATCCGCGCCGAGGCGTCCGGCATCGTCGAGGTCGCTCGCTCCATGAAGGTCACGTGCGCGGCGGAGTCGGACGCCGCGGCGTCGTTCCTCGTCGAGATGAAAGGCACCATCGCCAAGGGGCGGGCCTTCTTCAAGAAGCTCAAGGACCCGGCGAAGGCCGCATGGGATGCCGTGTTGAAGGGCGAGCATGAGGTCGTCGATCCGCTCGTGAGCGCCGCCCAGATCATCGAAGCGACGCTCCTCAAGTGGCGTCGGGACGAACAGGCACGAATCGACCAGGCGAACGAGATCACCCGCAAGGCGGAACAGAAGCGGCTCGAAGACGCGCAGGCGGCCGAACGGAAACGCGCCGAGGATGAGCGGATCGCGAAGGCTATCAACCTGGAGGAGACCGGCCACGCAGACCAGGCGAAGGCCGTCCTCGATGCTCCCATCGTTCTGGCGCCCGTCGCGGTTCGCCCCGTCGCGGTTCCGCTCGAGCTGCCGAAGGCCGAGGGCCTCGTCGCCAAGGTTCGGCACACGGCCGAGGTCAAGGACCCGCTCGCCGTCATCAAGTTCATCGCGAACGAGCGACCCGAACTGATCCACCTCGTCACGTTCTCGCAGGCGTCGCTCAACAGCCTCGCGACCGCCATGAAGGGCGCGATGAGCATCCCCGGAATCGAGTTCGGAACCGTCGAGAGCCTCGCGAAAAGCGGGAAGGCGTAGCCGTGTGGACGGATCTGTTCTGGGTCTGCGTGATGGCGCTCCCCTACCTCGGAGCGCTCGTCTTCGTCCTGGCCTTGTGGGCGATAGTGGGGACCGTGCGCGAGATCGCGCGCCATCGCCACGACAAGCCATTGCGGTCGCCGCGTACGCGCTCCTGGCCGGAGGCTGTCTCTGGGGAGTGTCGCTATCGCTTCCGCCCGACGAAGGTGATCTCCGCCCAGTGTCGGGCGAGAACGGAGGACGCGTGGAAGTCATCGCACTGAACGACAAGGCCCTCGAAGTGGTGCCGTCGATCGAACCGATGGACGTGCCGGCAATGAGGCGAGCCGCTTCGGTTCTCCGTGACGAGCTCATCTCCATCGAGACGCAGCTCAGCCAGCGGAATCGAACCGAAGGTGGCGAGAACGGGCGGCGCCTGACGAGTCACGAGTACCACGCATGGAGGGCGCGCGCGCTGTCCGCCTACGCCGCGAAGCGAAAGGAACTCTTTCGCCTGAAGACCCTGATTCCATTGGTCCAAACGTCCTCCGGAGTCGCATCGTTCGAAGAGGGTTTCCAGCAGGGATACGCCAAGGCGCTCGAAGACCTTTCCAATCGCCGTTGAAAATGATATCTTTCTTTCACTTTGCTATGCCGAAAGGAGAACGCGCGTGAGAAACACGGTTCCAAGTCCCTTTGAGGCTGAGCTGCTGGACCTCTTGCGGGTGGCAGGGGGTCCCGTCAAGCGGGCCGATCTCGCCATGTTGCTGGGGAAGACCGAACGCTCTATCAGGTCCACGGTCGCACGCCTCATTCGAAAGGGCATCCCGGTCATCAGCCTGGGAGGTGGCTTCCAGGTGGACTATGACCCCGCCCACCGCGCTGCAGCCGCTCGCTCGCTGCGAGCCGCAGCGTTCTCCCTCCTGAAGCGAGCGGCCAATCTGGCCGGCACCACGGCTCACGTCCAAGCCAAACAGATGACGCTCGAGCTCCGGGCCGCGTGAAGTATTCCATCCCAGAGGAGCGCTACGGCGTTCCTGGATACCTTCCCATGTGGGTCAAGGACTTCGAGGCAAGTCCTTCGGTCTGCGAAATGTCCGGCGAGGCGAAGTGCGTCTACTTTCGCCTCATCGGCCTTGCTTGGCTTCGAGAGGCGACCCTTCCGGAGGATCCAAGCCGCATCCGGAAGGCCTTGGGCATCTCCATCGACTTCTTCGAGAGCGTCTGGCCGGAGATCGAACCCATGTTTCCCTTGGTGGAAGGCGTCCGCGTGAACAAGCGCCTTTCGTTCGAACTTGCGCGCGCACGCGAACGAGGCGCGAAAGCAAAGGCAGCGATCGAGAAACGATGGAAGACCGATACCAACGAATCCAGCCCGAACACAGGCACCACCAAGCCAGAGGAGGTCCCGGACGCCTCGGGTAATACCAAAACGATACGTCCGTATCTCGCGAGTAATTCAATAGGAGAGGAGAGGAGAGGAGAAGAGAAGAGAGAGAAGAACGAGGGAGGGGAACAGGTCGGCGTTCCGCCTCCCCGCGCGCCCCGGTTCGTTCCTCCGACCGTTGAGGAGGTCCGGGAGCACGTTGCCGCCAACGGGTACACCTTCGATCCCGCCGCATTCGTCGCTCACTACAAATCGAACGGATGGAAGGTCGGAGGCCGGGCCGCGATGAAGTCCTGGGAGGCCGCCTGCGTCACCTGGCAGTCCCGCGAATCCAAGGCCACGACTGGCGCTCGTCAGCCTTCCCGCTCCTCCTCAGACGCAGCCGCGGCAGAACGAGGACTCATCGGAAGTCATCCCACTCCAGGCACTCGCTCACTCGCCGATCCAGGCGCCCCGCCCGAGATGCGCGCGCTTCGCGCGAAGAACCTTCGAGGTCTCGGGTGGACCGAAGCCGAATCAGCCGCGGTATCGCGGTTTTTGAAAGGAGTCGCATGAACTCGAACCCCACGACCGATCCGGCCGGTACATACACCGCGGCCGAGGTCGTCGAGATCGCCAATGCCTGCATGGCGGCCACGGCCATGGCTTGTACGCCTCTGCCGCAGGAGATGGGACCCATGATCGCGCATGGGCGCTGTCTCGCGCTCGGCAATGCGCTGATGCTCGGGACCAGGCTCCCTCCTGCAGCGTTCTGGCGCCCCGGCGGAGTCCAGGCGGAGCCGCCCCCGAACGTCCTCACCTTCGTGCGGCCGACGCCGCCGAAACTCATGCCTCCGTTTCCGATCTCGCCCGAGGAGATCGATTGAGCGTCTTCCGCTTCGTCATCCCTGGCAGGCTGCCGGGCCTCAATGAGGTCAACGCGGCGAACCGTTCGAACATCTACGCGGGGGCTTCACAGAAGAAGGCCGAGACCAAGCGCTGCGCGTTGGCATGCGCGGCTCTCCCTGACTTCGATCGTCCGGGCGGGATCAAGCCTCCGGTTGTGGTCCGGATCACGTGGCACGAGGCCGACTGGCGCCGCGACTTCGACAACATCACGAGCGCTAAGAAATTCATTCTCGACGGCCTCGTGAAGTCGCGAAAGCTCGAGAACGACTCGCGGCGGTTCGTGGCCGGCGGCTCGGACATCCTCCCGCCCCCCGACAAGAAAAACCCGCGAATCGAAGTCGAGATTGAGGAGGTCTGCGCGTGAACCCCACTTCCCGGAGAATTGAACTGTCTCCCCTTCCCGCATTCGACCCGGCCGGCGAATGCCCGCGGTGCAAGCGCGAGTGGATGATCAATCAGCCTTGCCGCGGCTACCGCAGCACGGAGTGCGACACCTTCCAGCCGCACCTTCATCGCTCGTGCCTGATGTGCTCGCGAGAGACGATGGAACGTCAGATCGGAATCGAGAACGGAGCGAAAGGCGTCGTGCGCTCTGACGTGACGTTCCCCTTCGTGCAGCGCGACAGCGTCACGGCTCTCGTCATCAAGAGTCTCGTCCGTCGTCCCGCACGCGGGCGCCTCCTCGCCAAGGTCGTCATGGAGAACGCCGCATGAACTCCGAAGTACTCGTCATGTGGATGGGCTGGCGCGAGGCCCTCAAGCGGAAGTGCTGGAGCGTCACGATCTGGGGTTACGGAAGGGCAGGCCATCTCTCCCTCGGGCCGGTGTGGATCCTGTGGTAACCACGCGCCCCTGCACGGTCTGCAAAGAGCCGATCACGCGGCATTCGTGGCTCTTTCTTCCAAGCGTCAAGCCGGTCTGCTCTCGCGCTTGCCGGCATGCGCTGATGGGGCTGGGCCTCGTCGCGAAAGGAGGACGCAGGCTTCTCGTCAACAGAGCGGGCAATCGTCGCTGCACTTACTGCCACCTCTCCAAACCGGCCCTCGGTCCCAAGAGCCGGTTTCGCCTCTACACCACACGGACAGGCGGGAAGATGCCGCAGTCCGGGTGCATCGAATGCCTCGACGGATGGGTGAGGAAGAAGCCGCGGAACGGCCA
>JBDSFL010000556.1:0-3505 GCA_039919545.1 Thermoanaerobaculia bacterium
GTGGCGGCGGCCCTGCTCTCGTGGCTGGTGCGCGGCCCCTTGATGGACCACGCCGGAGACTATCCGCAGACCGCGCCGCTCTCGGACGCCGTGCGGCTCGCGCCGATCTTCAACGGCAGCCGCGCCACCGCCGCGCCCCTCGTGGCGTTCGCGATGGCGCTCGCCGTCGCCTTCGTTCTCCTCAGGACGCGAGCGGGGCTCATGCTCGAGGCCGTGGGCTTCTCCCCGCGCGCAGCGCGTGCCGCGGGTTTGCCCGAGGTGGCGACCCGAGTCGCGGCTTTTGCGTTCTCTGGCGCGCTCGCCGGGCTTGCCGGGGGGCTGGAGGTCCTGGCGGTCACCGGGCGTCTCTACGATCCGTTCGGCACCGGCATCGGCTATGCGGGAATCGCCGCCGCGCTGCTCGGAGCGCTCACGCCGCTCGGTGCGCTCGCGTCGGGACTCCTGTTCGCGGCTCTCGGCGCGGGCTCGAGCGCACTGCAGCGGGACGCGGGAATTCCCGCATCACTGGCCACGATCGTGCCGGCCATCGCCGTCCTCGGCGTGCTCGCCACCCGAGCAGGCCGCGGAAACGGCCTGCGATGACGCCCGCGGCCAGCGGTTTCCTCGCCATCGTGGTGCTCCTGTCGGCGCCTCTCGTCCTCGCGGCGGCCGGCGAGCTGATTCTCGAGAAGTCGGGCTCGATCCAGATCGGGCTCGAGGGCACGATGCTCGTCGGTGCTTTCACGACGTTCGCCTTCGGCTTTCGCGGCGCGTCACCCACGATCGCGCTCCTGATGGGAGGCGTCGCAGGCGCCCTCTTCGGATTCCTCTTCGCCCTGTTCGCGGTGTGGCGCCGTGCCGATCCGATCCTCGTCGGCACGGCCTGGAACCTCCTGGCGCTCGGACTCACCGCGTTCAGCTACCGCATCGTGGCCGGCGTGACCGGGAGCGTGCTGCAAGTCGCCACGCTCCACGCCTTCGCCTTCGGCCTCCCGCTCGCCGTTCTCGCGGTCTATCTCGTGCCGTTCGCGCTCGACGCGTTCCTGCGCTTCACGCGCCCCGGGCTCATCCTCGCGGCCGCGGGAGAAAACCCCGAGGCGGTCCACGCGCTCGGCATCTCGGTCGTGCGTATCCGTTCGGCGGCTTCGGTCTTTTCGGGGCTCGCGGCGGGGCTGGCGGGCGGCCTGCTCGTCGTCACGGTCTCGCCCACGTTCGTGGAAGGCCTCACCGCGGGGCGGGGCTTCCTCGCCCTGTCACTCGTGGTGTTCTGCCGCTGGAAGCCGCTCGGCCTCATCCCCGCGGGCCTGCTGCTCGGGTGCGCCACCGCGCTGCAATATCGTTTGCAGGCAGGGGGCTCTGGCGACACGCCGTACGCGCTGTTCCTGGCCCTTCCCGGCCTGCTGTCTCTCGGCGCGCTGGCCCTCTTCTCTTCGTCTTCGCGCGGCGGAGCGCCGCGTGCCCTCGGCACACCGGCGCCCTAGGAGGCTGGTGTCAAACGGCGCGGCCCACCCCGTTTGACACCAGCCTCCTAGCAGTCTGTCCGAGTGATCCCGGGAATCGCATTCCGGGCGCCGCGGGGTCGGCTGGTAGGCGACGCGAAGTCTGGTGAAGCCCCATGCGTGCGACCCCGGGATGACTCGGACAGACTCCTAAGGAAACTGACTCGACTTCTCCATCTTTTGGCGTGACCGGGCGAGGGTCTGGCCCCCGCTCCTGCCCCTACATGCGACCGCGGCGGCGGCCACCTCCTGGCATGCCCCTGAAGCGCCCGCGCTTGCCTTCGTCACTCTCGCGCATACCCTCTTCACGCCCACGCATTCCTTCTTCGCGCTCCCGTCGCCATTCGTCGCTGCGATCGAGCACGAGCTGCCACTGGTCGTTCGACAGGATGCCCTTCATCTCGATGATGGTCATGGTGCGCGCCTTGCCGAGACGCAGCCGGGACTGATCGAGCGAGTCGATGGCGGCAGAAACCTTCTTCGGGTCGGAGTCTTTCTTCGTGATCAGCTCTTCCACGTCGAGCTGCCGGCGCTCGACATCCGCCTTGAGATCGATGAAAGCACGGCGATTCTTGGAGAAGATCTCTTCCATCCGCTCCTGCTGATCGGAGGTGAGCTGCAGCATCTCCACGACGCGCGGCCGCTTCCACCACTTCCCACCCGGAATCTCCAGCATCTGCGCGGACAGCGGATGGGTTCCCCCGGCGACGGCGACGAGAATGGCGAGCCGCAGGAAGTTGCGCCGAAACGCCCGGCATTGGCTGATGAAATTCCGGCTGATGAAATTCCGGCTCATGAAACTCTGGCTCATGAGACTCCCAGCGGAATGAGATTGGAGTACGGGGTGTCCTCCGCGAGGATCGAATCGACGGAGAGCAAAAGCTCCTCGTCCGCTCTGTCGGTGGAATCGGCGGAAGCGGTGGCGTGCGGACGGGCGGAGGCGCTGGCGCTGGCGCTGGCCGTAGCGCTCGCGCGCGGGGCCGCAGGAGCCGTGCGGAAGGGATTCACGAGCGACATGCCGGCGACGAGCGTGAGAGCAGCGGCCAGGCTGGCGAAGGCGAGGAACGGACGGCGGACGAAGGACTGCGGGATCGAGAAGGGGTGCACCGTGCCGGCGCTGGGCTCCTCGCGGATGGCATGCATGATCGCGGCGCGCTGGGCCATCCAGAACGGCTCGGGCAAATCGTCCACGGAACCCGCGACGGCGCCCCGGTCGAGCAGCAGGCCGTCCCTCACCCCGGAGACTCTCGCCTGGCATTCGGCGCAGACCGCGAGATGCATGGGGATCGGAGCGGGCTCCTCGTTCACCGGGAAGACACGCAGGATCACTTCGTCGGCCGTGAGGTGGCGCCCATGGGTCTCGGGGTTCTTCATCGTAGGTCCTCCAAGCGGGCCCTGAGCTTTCTCGCCGCGCGGAAAAGGTGTGACTTGATCGTACCGTCATCGAGCCCGATGGCGGCGCCGATCTCCGAGATCGACTTCTCTTCGTAGTGCTTCATCATGAAAACCGCGCGCTGCCGCGGGGAGAGGTCGAGCATCGCCTCGGCGATTCGACGCCGAATGTCGCGCGACATCATGTCCCTCTCGGGCGACGTGCCGTCCGCGGGGTCGATCCCGCGGGGGAGGCCGGAACCGTCTGCCTCATCGCCGCCCGTGAGCTGCGAGAACGACACGACCGGCTTCCTGCGCCGTACCCGGTCGCGCACGGTGTTGATGGCGATCCGGGTGATCCACGTCTCGAAGGCGGAATCTTCTTTGAAATCCCCGAGCGCCTTGAACGCCTTGATGAAGACGTCCTGGGTGACGCAGTCGGCGTCGGAGGAGTCTCTCAGCAGGGAATAGGCGAGGCGGTAGACGCGCTTCTGGTACGTCCGCACGAAATATTCGAAGCTCTCGGTGTCTCCCGCGCGCACGGCCCTGAGCACTTCGTGCTCGTGGTTTCGATCCGCATCCCGCGAGGCCCGCAGCTCGTCTTCGGCCATCACGTCATCGTCTTTCCGGCCCCGAACCTCGAACGAAGAGGCCTT
>JBDSFL010000562.1:0-5459 GCA_039919545.1 Thermoanaerobaculia bacterium
TTCGGGCCACAGCAAGGCCGACATCTCGTGCTTGCCGAACCGGCTGCCGAGGCCGCCGTGCTCGGAGGCCTTGCCGGCGACCGCATAGAGCTCGACCGTCTCCGGATCCTCGAGGCGAATGACGCCCATCGCCTCGAACGTGAGGACGCGCGAGACAGCCTCGGCCACGCGCGAGAAGACCTCGCGAAGCTCGAGCGTTCCAGCCACCGCGTGCGTGATCTCGGAGAGCACCGCCAGGAGCGCCTCCGAGCGATCGGCCGCCTCGCTGCGCTCCCGAACGTCCCGGCGAGCCTCCACGCTCTCCCTCGGCTCGCGGGCCGTCCCGAGCTCCTGCACGGCATCGATTCTATGCGCTTACACTTGCCGCGCATGGCAGCGAGAGACGTCGACGAGCTGGCGGAACGGGTCCTGGCGGGAACGATTCCCGGGGTGGCGCGCGCCATCACCTGGGCCGAGAGCCACGATACCCGGTTCGCCCCGCTGATGCAGCGGCTCTTTCCGCAGACGGGGCGCGCCCGTGTGGTGGGCCTCACGGGGTCTCCCGGCGCGGGGAAGTCCACGCTCACGGCCTCGCTCGCGCGGCGCTTCCGCGCCCAGGGCAAGCGCGTCGGGATCATCGCCGTCGATCCTTCCTCGCCGTTCACCGGCGGAGCGATCCTGGGCGACCGGATCCGGATGCAGGATCTCTACACTGACCCCGGCGTGCTCATCCGCTCCATGGCCACGCGCGGAAACCTGGGCGGTCTCGCCCGCGCCAGCGCGGACGCGGTGGACGTGCTCGACGCGGCCGGCTTCGACGAAATCCTGGTCGAGACCGTGGGCGTGGGGCAGGACGAGGTGGAGGTCTTCCGTCTCGCGGAGAGCTGCGTCGTGGTGATGACGCCGGGCATGGGGGACGACATCCAGGCCATCAAGGCCGGCCTGATGGAGGTGGCGGATCTCTTCGTGGTGAACAAGGCCGACCGCCCGGGCTCCGAGCGCGTGGTGCAGGAGATCCTGCAGATGCTCGAGCTGGGAGAGCACGGGGCCTGGATCCCGCCGGTCCTGAAGACCGTCGCCACGTCCGGCAAGGGAGTGGACGAGCTGGAGAGCTCGCTCCTTGCGCATCGTGAATTCCTGAACGGCGCCGATGGAGCCAAGCGAAAAAACGCGCGGATCCGTCATCGTCTCGAGGGCATCGTGAAGGAGCGCCTGCTGGCCGGCCTCGGCTCGCTCGGCGGCGGAGAGGCTTCGCTCGACGCGCACGTCACGCGCGTGGCCGCGCGCGACGAGGACCCGCTCTCGGCCGCCACCGCGCTGCTGGCCGCGCTGCGCGAAACGGCTGAAGCGTCCCCTGCTCCAGGTGCGGGCGGCGTGCTCGGGATCGCCCACCTCGGTGTGGCGGTGCGCACGATCGCCGAGGGAGGACGCTTCTACGATCTGCTGGGGCTGCTGGAGAGCCACCGCGAGACGGTGGACGCGCAGGGCGTCGTCACCTCGTTTCGTCCCGTGGGTGATTCCTTCTTCGAGCTGCTCGAGCCCGTCTCCGAGGCGAGCCCGATCGCGAAGTTCCTGGAGAAGCGCGGGCCGGGCCTGCACCACGTGTGTCTCGCGGTGAGAGACATCGAGGCGGCCCTCGCGCTCCTGAAGAAAGACGGCGTGCGGCTCATCAACGAGACCCCTGTGGAAGGCGCGCACGACTGCCGCGTCGCGTTCATCCACCCCTCCGCGACGGGCGGGCTCCTCGTCGAGCTCTCGCAGAAGAAGTAGTAGCCGATAGTTCGGAGAGCGTTGGGGGTCAAAGCGTTGAGGGTCAGGTCCTCATTCTCAATTATAGCTTCTATAATTGAGAATGAGGACCTGACCCTCCCGTGCCTCTTCGTGCTTCAGAGGGGTTCGGGGAGATCGTCTCCCCGAGATATTTCAGCCCGTCTCCCCGAAATACTTCAGTTCAGCGGCTCGGACGACCGCAGCGCCGCCGGAGCGGCTTCGCCGCCGAGGAACTCCCGGACGTTGCGGCCCACGAGCTCGAAGAAGCGCTCCTCGTAGCTTCCCACCTGCCCGATGCGCGCGTCGTGGAAGATCTTCTCGACGCGATGCAGCGGGAAGAACACCGTCGTCACGCCGAGCTCGGGCTCGGCTCCCGGGCGCTGCTGCCGCGCCCAGTCGTCGAAGAGGTCCACCTCCAGGCCGCGCACCGTGGCGCCGGCGGGCCCGAGCGCCTTCAGCAGACCCCAGTACTTCTCCTTGGGCGACACGAGATGGACGAGGACCAGGGCCCCGGGCTCCATGAGCGCTCTACAGCGTCACGTTCGCGACGAAGTACTTGGCGACCGTGATCTTGCCGTTGAGGAGCGCGTCGGCCTGGTCCGTCGTCATCTCGAAGTGGCCGGCCGATTCCCCGCTCGCGGTCGAGAGATAGATATCGGCCTTGTCGAGCGGATGCCCGCCGGCGTTGCTCTCCTTGAGCCCGCGGGCGATGGCCTTGAGCGCGCCGAACACCTGATCCTCGTTCTCGGTCACGGCCTGGATCCGCACGCCCCGCGGCAGAGGCAGCACGCGCGGGCCGCGAATGCCCGAGGTCTCGAGGGCGCGGCTGAACACGTTGTCCACCTGCGGATCGAGCGCTGTCATGTTGGGCGCCGCCAGCTCGCCGTGCGCCGGGCGCGTGGAAGGTGTCGTCGCGTCGCCTGAGTCCCCCGTCTTCGGCATCGGCGGGATGACGTGAGGCTCCTCGGGGATGTCGGTCTTCTTGTTCACCTTGATGTACTGGCTCAGCGAGGGCTTCTTCAGCGCGGCAGGCTCCTGCACGTTCGGCGCCTCGCCCAGCACGTAGGCGTCGCCGGCTCCGGACTTGTTCGCCTCCACGGTGGCCGCCTCGTCGTACTCGGAAACGGGCACCGTCTGCAGCGCGCCGATGGGCGAGTAGAAAACCAGATTCTTCCCCTGCACCGAGGGCTTTTCTTTCGCGGTGATCTTGCGGCCCCCCTTCAAGTAGATGATGTAGGCCGAAGCCGTGGTCGAGGCCAAGGTGAGGAGCAGGAGCGCAGAGGCACCCAGGACTCTGACCTTCAAGCGATCGAACGACATGTGAGCCTCCTCGGCCGGGTTCCCGCGTATTTGGGGCGCCTGATGCAGTATAAACGGCTAGTTCCCGAGAGAGGATCCGAGAGAAAGAGGAGGCCCCTTGCTCATCGTCATGGACCGGACCGCCACCGCCGCCGACGTGGAGCGCGTCGTCACGGCCGCGGACCGGCTGGGCCTGAAGGCGCATCCCCTGCCGGGGGCTCAGCGCACGGCCATCGGAATCACCGGCAACAGCGGCGTCGTCACGCGCGCCGCGTTCGAGAACCTGCCCGGGGTCCTCGAGGTCATCAAGGTCTCCCACCCGTACAAGCTCGTTTCGCGCGAGTTCCATCCGGAGGACACCATCGTCTCCATCGGCGGCGTCGCCGTGGGCGGGCATCGCGTGGTCGTCATCGCCGGGCCCTGCGCGGTGGAATCGAAGGAGCAGACGATCACGATCGCGCGCGCCGTCAAGGAGCACGGCGCCGATCTCCTCCGCGGCGGCGCCTTCAAGCCGCGCTCGTCCCCTTATTCGTTCCAGGGGCTCGGAGAAGAGGGGCTGAAGATCCTCGCCGAGGCTCGCGATGCCACCGGCCTTCCCGTCGTCACCGAGGTGCTCGACACGGCCACTGTCGAGCTGGTGGCCAAGTACGCCGACTGCCTCCAGGTCGGCGCGCGCAACATGCAGAACTTCGAGCTTCTGAAGCGCGTGGGGCAGTCCGGCAAGCCGGTGCTCCTGAAGCGCGGCATGTCGGCCACGCTCGAGGAGCTGCTCCTGGCGGCCGAGTACATCCTGGCCGAGGGGAACTCGAACGTCGTCCTGTGCGAGCGCGGCATCCGCACCTACAGCGATTTCACGCGCAACACCCTCGACCTGTCGATCGTCCCGGCCGTGGAGCGGCTCTCGCATCTCCCCATCGTGGTCGATCCCTCTCACGGCACGGGCAAGCGCAACAAGGTCGCGCCCATGTCGCGTGCCTCGGTGGCGGTGGGAGCCGACGGCATCGCGGTGGAGGTGCACCACAAGCCCGAGGAGGCCTGGTCCGATGGGCCGCAGGCCCTCACGCCGGCCATGTTCGCGCAGCTCATGAGCGAGATCCGGCCGATCGCGGTCGCGGTGGGGCGCCTGATTTGACACGGGCGGCCGCAGTCCTCGCCCTCGAGGACGGACGCATTTTTCCCGGCCGATCCGCGGGCGCGGAAGGGACGAGCTTCGGCGAGGTCGTCTTCAACACGGCGCTCTCCGGCTATCAGGAGACGCTGACCGATCCGTCGTACGCGGGGCAGATCGTCGTGATGACCGCCTCGCACGTCGGCAACTACGGGCTCAACGCCGAAGACGTCGAGTCGAGCCGCATCCACGTGGCGGGTTTCGCCGCGCGCAGCTTCCCTCCTCGCTTCTCGAACGCGCGCGGCACCGTCGCCATCGGTGATGCGCTCGCCGCCGCCAACGTCGTTGCCATCGACGAGCTCGACACCCGCGCGCTGGTGCGGCACCTGCGCACGCGCGGCGCGATGCGGGGCGCCGTTTCGAGCGCGGCGACCGAGGGCGCGGCCCTCGCCCGGCTCCTGGACGAGATCCGCACCCAGCCGACGATGGCGGGCGCCGCGCTCGCGCTCACCGTCGGCACGCGCGTGCGCTTCGACGCGGACCTTCCCGTTTCCACGGGCGGCCTGCGGTACCGGATCGCGGCGATCGACTTCGGCATGAAGACGAACATCCTGCGCAGGCTCTCCGCGCACGGCATCGACACCACCGTCTTTCCGGCGGACGTGAATCCAGGCGAGCTGCTCAGGCTGGGGGGCGCGAATCCCGCCGAGGGCTTCGACGGCTTCTTCCTCTCGAACGGGCCCGGCGATCCCGCCGCGCTCCCGGGGCCCGTGTCCACGGTCGCCGCGCTCGTCGAATCGGGGCGGCCGGTCTTCGGCATCTGTCTCGGGCAGCAGCTCCTCGGGCTGGCCGTGGGGGCCAAGACGTTCAAGCTGAAGTTCGGGCATCGCGGCGCCAACCATCCGGTGAAGAACGTGCTCACCGGCCACGTGGCCATCACGAGCCAGAACCACGGCTTCACCGTCGACCCCGACACTCTCCCCGCGAACGCCGTCGTCACGCACACGAATCTCAACGATGGCACCTGCGAGGGTTTCCGCCTCGGCGACCGCCCCGTGTTCGCGGTGCAGTACCACCCGGAGTCCGCGCCCGGCCCGCACGATTCAGACGCGCTCTTCGACGAGTACGCCGCGCTCGTCCGAGCGGCGCGATAGCGGCTCGGCCGAAAGGCACATGGGCATTCTTCCGTGAACGTCCCGCTCTTCCTGGCGCGCCGCTTCCTGTCGGGGCGCCGCGGCGGCCTCCTGGGCACCATCTCCACGCTGGCGCTGTTCGGCGTGGCCCTGGGCGCCGCGTCGCTGGT
>JBDSFL010000623.1:0-5083 GCA_039919545.1 Thermoanaerobaculia bacterium
CGCAGCTCACCGACAAGGACGCGGACCGCTATGCCGAGGTGACGGCCGGCTTGAAGTCGATCCAGATCGCCTCGATCCTGGCGCCGCCGCCGAAGTCCGAGGAGGACGTGGCCGAGCGCGAGGCGTACATCGCCGGGCTTCTGGGAGGCGGCGCCGATGCGGCCGAGCGGGCGCACAAGCTCGCCACGCTCACCGCGGGGCTGTCGCCCGACGAGATCCGCAAGCTGCTGGCGCCCGGAGCCGGAGTGGTCGTGGAGGCCTCGGCCAACGCGCAGGAGCGGGGCCGCAAGGAGGCCGACCGCCTCATCGCGCGGCGCAAGCGCGAGATCCTGGAGCGCGAGTGCTTCGGCCTCGTCGAGTTCCTCGCGCCCCAGCACGGCTTCGAGGTCGTGGGCGGCATGGAGGAAGTGAAGAAGGACCTCGCGCTGATCGCCGAGAACATCCGCGAGGGGCGCACGAGCCGCGTGCCGATGGGCATCCTCTTCACGGGCCCGATGGGCACCGGCAAGACGTTCGTGGCCGAGGCGTTCGCGAAGGAATGCGGGCTCACCACGATCAAGCTGAAGAATTTTCGTTCCAAGTGGGTGGGAGCGACCGAGGGGAACCTCGAGAAGATCCTGAACGTCATCAAGGCCATCGGACAGGTCGTCGTCATCATCGACGAGGGGGACCGCGCCTTCGGGAACACGGACGGCGAGGGGGACGGCGGCACGTCGTCGCGCGTCATCGCGCGCATCAAGGAGTTCATGTCCGACACGAGCAATCGCGGACGGATCCTCTTCCTCGTGATGACGAACCGTCCCGACAAGCTCGACGTCGACCTCAAACGCGCCGGGCGCATCGACCGCAAGATTCCGTTTCTCTACTCGCAGACCGCCGAGGAGGTGGAGAACGTGGTGCGCGCGCAGTTCCGGAAGAACCACATCACGACGGACGTCGATCCGGCGACGATCAGGGCCGAGTTCTCGACGAAGCTCATCGGCTACAGCAACGCCGACGTGGAGGCGGTGGTCCTCCTGGCCAACGACGACGCGGCGCGCGAGGCGGGGGGCGAGGCCCCGGTGACCGCGGCGCAGTTCATCAGGGCTGCGGGCGACTACTTCCCGAGCCGCGACGCCGAGCTGCTGGAATACATGGAGCTGCTCGCCGTGTTCGAGGCGTCGAGCCGGCGCCTGCTGCCGCCGAAGTACGCGGCCATGAGCCCCGAGGAGATCGACGCGCGCCTGCGCCTGCTGCGGGCCACGGTCGGGAATCGCCGCTGAGCTGCGGGTTATAAGGACAAGCTCCTACAATTCCAGGATCGTGACGTCGAGCGAAGATCAGGCCCCGGTCATCGTGTGCGGGCTGGGGCACATCGGATACCGCGTGGTGGAGCTGCTCCAGCAGCTGGGCACGCCGGTCTCCGTGATCACGCTCGCGGCTCACAGCGAATGGCTCGCGGCGGTGGAAGCCCGGGGAGCCCGCGTCGTCCTCGGGGACGCCCGGCAGGACGACCGGCTGAGGGAGGCAGGCCTCGCCGAGGCCCGCGCCCTCGTCATCGTGACGGATCACGACGTCGTGAACATCGAGATCGCGCTCGACGCCAAGCGCCTGCGGCCCGAGCTTCCGATCGTGCTTCGCCTGTTCGACCAGAACCTGGCGCGGCAGATGGAATCGGGCTTCGACATCCGCAGCGCCTCGGCGGTCTCGGCGCTCGCGGCGCCCGCCTTCGCCGGGGCGGCTCTGGGCGAGCGCACGCTCGGCTCGTTCTCGCTCGACGGCCGCACGATGGTGATCGGCAAGCACACGGTGGATCCCGCCTCGCCGCTGGCGGGGCTCGGCATCTCGAAGATGGGGCGCAACGGCCTCCACGTCGTGGCGCACCGGCCCGCCGCGCAGCATGCGGCCGCGCTCCCGCTCACCGAGGCCCTCATCGCGGCGGGCGATCAGCTCTTCCTGCTCGGCGAGAAGAGCGACTGGGAGCGGCTGAATCCCGCGGCCCGCCCCGGATTCATTCCGGCCGCCCCGCCGCGGTCCTTCGCCTCGCCGCGGCGCTGGGGCACGGCCCTGCGCCGCATCTGGACGGGGAGCTCGCTCTCGGTGCGCTCCATCTTCGTGGCGCTGAACCTCGTGATCCTGCTCTCGGTGTTCGTCTTCTCGCGCGCGATGGGGCTCTCGCTGGTGGACGCCCTCTACTTCGTTCTGTCGACCGTGACGACGATCGGCTACGGAGACATCACGCTCCTGAAGGCGCCGCCCCTCCTGAAGCTGTACGGCTGCGTGATCATGCTCGTCGGCTCGGCCACGCTCGCCACGCTCTACTCCATGGTGACCGGCTACGTGGTGGCTGAGCGCTTCCAGCAGCTGCTGGGACGACGGCGGATTCCCGAGGGGGGCCATGTTGTCGTCGTCGGCGCAGGCAATCTCGGCGTCCGCACGCTCGAGGAGCTGCGGCACGCGGGGGCCGCCGTGTCTGCCGTGGACAAGGACGAGAAGGGGGACTTCGTGGCCACGCTGAGGGCCACCACGCCGGTCGTGCTCGGCGACGCCCGCTCCGAATCGGTCCTGCGAGAGGCGGGCGTGGAGCGTGCGCAGGCGGTGGTGGCCGTGACCGGAGACGACGCGGTGAATCTCGGAGTGGCTCTGCTGGCCAAGAAGCTCAACCCGAACGCGCGCGTCGTCGCGCGGCTCTTCGACGTGGGCTTCGCGCGCAAGGTGGAGCGCGCGCTGGACGTGGACGTGGCGATGGGGTCCTCGCTCGTGGCCGCGCCCTACTTCGTCGCCTCGGCCTATGAAGGGGGCGTGCGCGCCGCGTTCCTGTCCGGGGGCACACTCATCACGGTGCTCGAGTGTCCCGTCGGAGCGGAGCGCGGCGGCTTCACGCCGGCGCGGCTGCGCGACGAGGCCGGTCTGCAAGTGCTGCGCGTGAGGACCGAGCTCGGCTCGCCCTATCGCGCCGTTGGCGATGACGAGGAGCTTTCGGCTTCTTGGACGCTCCTGGCCGCGCGGGTGCGCGGGGCGAGCTCCGTCTTCGTCTGACGCCCGCGGGCGGTTCTGACACCCGTCAAGCTGACGTCAGGCGGCCAAGGCGTTCACACCGTGAGGTCGAGCTGAGGCGACGGGAGCGCCTCGCGCGCCTCGCCCCCTTCGGGAACGAAGTTGTGCACGGACACGCCGAGCAGCCGCACCGCGCGCTCGCCCGCGTCGGTGCGCTGCAGCAGGGAAACGGCGCGCTCGGCCAGCTCCTCGGTCGCGCGCGTCTCCGGCACGCGGCTCTGGCTCCGCGTGATGGTCTGGAAGTCCGCGTAGCGCACCTTCAAAGTCACCGTGCGCGCGAGCAGCAGCTGCTTGGCCAGCCAGCGCGCGCAAGACTCCGCCATGGCGCGCACCTGGGCGGCCATCTCCGCGCGATCGGTGAGGTCGGTCGAGTACGTGCTCTCCGTGCCGCATGATTTCGACGGACGATCCGGGACGACGGCGCGGTGATCGATCCCGTTCGAGAGCGCGATGAGCGTGCCCGCGAACTTTCCCACGGTCGCCTGCAACACCGTCTCGTCCGCGCGGCGCAGGTCCACGAGCCGCTCGAAGCCGAGCGCGCGCAGCTTGCGCGCGGTGACGGGGCCGACGCCCCAGAGCGCGTCGACGGGGAGCCGGTTCAGGAACTCCTCAACCTTCTCGGGAGGGATCACGGTGAGGCCGTCGGGCTTCTGGAAACCGGAGGCTATCTTGGCGAGAAAGAGATTGGGCGCGACGCCGGCCGAGGCCGTCAGGCCGGTCTCCTCCTTGATCATCTGCTTCAGCCGCCGCGCCACGCGGCTGCCGAGCGGCTCGTCCCAGGCGTTGACGGTGACGTCCAGGTACGCCTCGTCGAGCGAGAGGGGCTCCACGAGCGGGGTGACGCCGCGGAAGAGGGCGAACACCTGGCTCGAGACGGCCCGGTAGCGCGGGAAGTCGGGCGGAACGATGCGGAGCTGCGGGCAGAGGCGCACCGCTTGCGCCATCGGAAGAGCCGAGCGCACGCCGAACGCACGCGCCTCGTAGCTGGCTGCGGCGACCACCCCGCGATTCTTGGGATCTCCCCCCACCGCCACGGGCTGCCCGCGCAGCGTGGGGTCGTCCCGCTGCTCCACCGACGCGTAGAACGCGTCCATGTCGACGTGCAGGATTTTGCGGATTCCCGAAGGGGTCATGTGTGGTTCATGCGTGGTCGATGATGGTCCAGAGAGTCGTTCTTTCGGCGTTCGCGCCTCCAGGCGGTATACACAAGATGAAAGCCTCTGCACACCGGAATGCGAGGGCGCGATGATCCGGGGCGCAGGAGCCCGCGTAGACTGGGTAGCCCGATCCGTCCCTGCCGCCGTTCTCGAACGATAACGAACCAGGCGAATCCGAGAAGGGATCGCCCTGAAGGAGCACTCCATGAAGCGAACCGTCATCGCAGCATCGCTCGCGCTCGCGCTGGCCGCGGGTCTCTCGTTCCCCGCCGTCGCCGAGGACGCCAAGCCGGTCGCCGCGCCGGCTCGGGCCGCCGCGCCCGCACCGGCCGCCGAGCTTGCGCAGCTGAAGTACATGGCCGGCAGCTGGAGCTGCAGCGGCAAGGCTGAAGAGACTCCCATGGGTCCCGCCCACGCCACCGCGGGCAAGGCCTCGATCCGCCTCGACGTGGGCGGTTTCTGGTACGCGGTGCGCTACGAGGAGACGAAGACGAAGGAAAATCCGACGCCCGTCCGGGTCGGGGGGTTCTGGGGCTACGACGCGTTCCAGAAAAAATTCGTCGCGGGCTCGGTGGACAGCACGGGCGGCTTTGCCAACCAGGCCTCGCCCGGCTGGGAGGAAGACAGGCTCGTCTTCGTGGGCGACATGATGGGCATGGGCCCGAACAAGGTGCCCGCGCGCGACACCTTCACCAAGAAGGGAGCGAACGAGCTGACCCACGTGTTCGAGCTCAGCATGGTCGAGGGACATTGGACGAAGGTGGTCGAGGAGACCTGCAAGCGGGCAGGCGCGGCACCGGCCGCCAAGAGCGCCGACGCGGCTCCGGCCAAGCCGTAGCCCTTTCTAGGAGGCTGGTGTCAAACGGCGTGGGTCGCGTTCCGAGCGCCGT
>JBDSFL010000664.1:0-4687 GCA_039919545.1 Thermoanaerobaculia bacterium
GGCCGGGTTCCCCGAACCCCTCCACGCCTTTCCGTCCCGAACCCCTCCACGCCTTTCAATTCGGAACGCCAGGTGTGACGGAAGTCTTACGTCCGGAATAGGCGGGCCTTCACCGCGCGTTTCAAAGTGCGAGACTCTCGGCGAAGCGGGCCGTGGCGGGCCCGGTCGATTCCCCTCTGCTAACATCGAAAATTCGTGCGCGGACCTCAGCTTCGCGCCGCAAGAGATTCATGATTATCGACAAAGCGCTCTCCAAGATCTTCGGCACGAAGAATGAACGGGATATCAAGGTCATGCGGCCTCGCGTCGAGGCCATCGGCGCGCTCGAGGAGGAAACCCGTGCTCTGAGCGACGACGAGCTTCGAGCCCGCGTCGCCGCCATCCGCGAGGCCATCCAGGCCGCGCTGAAGGAGCTCCCCTCCGCCATCGAGGAGCGACGCCAGCTCACGCGCGACGTGCTCGATCCGCAGCTGGCGCCCGTGTTCGCGCTCGTTCGGGAGGCCAGTCGCCGGGCCATCGGCCAGCGGCACTACGACGTCCAGCTGATGGGCGGCATGGTCCTCCACGAAGGAAAGATCGCCGAGATGCGCACCGGAGAGGGGAAGACCCTCGTCGGCACTCTGGCCGTCACGCTGAACGCTCTCACCGGGCGCGGTGTGCACGTCGTCACCGTGAACGATTACCTCGCCCGCCGCGATGCCGAGTGGATGGGACGCATCTATGCGTTCATGGGCTTCACCGTCGGCTGCATCCAGCACGACATGGACGACGCCGAGCGGCGCGCGGCCTATGCCTGCGACATCACCTATGGCACGAACAACGAATTCGGGTTCGACTACCTGCGCGACAACATGAAGTTCGAGCTGACCTCCATGGTCCAGCGCGCCCATGTGTTCGCCGTGGTCGACGAGGTCGATTCGATCCTCATCGACGAAGCGCGGACCCCGCTCATCATCTCGGGGCCGTCCGAAGGCGAGACCGACCTCTATTACAAGTGCGACCGGATCATCCCGAAGCTCGTCCGCGGCGAGGAGATCAAGGACAAGCACGGCAACAAGACGACGACGGGCGACTTCCTCCTCGACGAGAAGGCGCACAGCGCCGCGCTGACGGACGAAGGCGTCTCGAAGTGCGAGCGTCTGCTCGACGTCGAGAACCTCTACGATCCCATCAACATCGACATCCTGCACGGCTGCCAGCAGGCCCTGCGCGCGCACACGCTCTACCGCCGCGACGTGCACTACGTCGTGAAGGACGGGCAGGTCATCATCGTCGACGAGTTCACGGGCCGTCTCATGTCGGGCCGGCGCTGGTCGGACGGTCTCCATCAGGCGGTCGAGGCCAAAGAGGGCGTCAAGATCGAGAAGGAGAACCAGACCCTCGCCACGATCACGCTGCAGAACTACTTCCGCATGTACGACAAGCTGTCGGGCATGACCGGCACCGCCGACACGGAAGCGGCCGAGTT
The DNA here is from genome assembly GCA_039919545.1 of Thermoanaerobaculia bacterium. Classification (GTDB taxonomy): domain Bacteria; phylum Acidobacteriota; class Thermoanaerobaculia; order UBA5066; family UBA5066; genus JBDSFL01. The sequence continues at coordinate 1,469 of JBDSFL010000664.1, forward strand.
CGACAAGATCTACAAGCTCGATGTGGTCGTCGTCCCCACGAACCGCGACATGGTCCGCATCGACGGGCACGACCTCGTCTACCGCACCGAGCGCGAGAAATTCGACGCGGTGGTCGAGGAGCTCGTCGAGAAGCACGAGAAGGGTCAGCCCGCTCTCGTCGGCACCATCTCGATCGAGAAGTCCGAGCACCTTTCCACCCTGCTCAAGAAGCGGGGCGTGCCCCACGTCGTCCTGAACGCGAAGTATCACGAGCAGGAAGCGGGCATCGTGGCGCAGGCGGGCCAGGTGGGCCGCGTCACGATCGCCACGAACATGGCGGGCCGCGGCACCGACATCCTCCTCGGCGGCAACCCGGAGTTCCTGGCACGCCAGAAGGCCAAGGACAAGCCGCCGGAAGAATACGAACGCATCCTCTCCGAGCTGAAGGCCGAATGCGCCGCCGCGCAGGACGAGGTCAAGGCGGCGGGGGGCCTCCACATCCTCGGTACCGAGCGCCACGAATCGCGCCGCATCGACAACCAGCTGCGCGGCCGCGCCGGCCGCCAGGGCGACCCGGGCTCCTCGCGCTTCTACCTGTCGCTCGAGGACGACCTCATGCGCATCTTCGGCTCCGACCGGCTTTCGGGGCTGATGCAGAGGCTGGGCATGGAGGAAGGGATCCCCATCGAGCACCGCTGGGTGACGAAGTCGATCGAACGGGCGCAGACGCAGGTCGAGGGACGGAACTTCGACACGCGCAAGCACCTTCTCGAATACGACGACGTCATGAACAAGCAGCGCGCGGAGATCTATCGCCTGCGCAAGGAGATCCTCACCGGCGTGCTCGCCCGCGAGTACGTGATGAACCTCGCGGAGGATGTGGCCGACGACTACGTCGACCGTCACTGCCCCGCCGCCAAGGACGCGTCCGAATGGAGCTGGGATGCGCTCTCGGCCATCGCGGGCGAGACGTTCGGGATCGGGCTCGACCAGGCCGGCTTGTTGCGTGAGGACACGAACACCGAGCTGAAGGACAAGCTCCGGGCCGCGGTTCACGGCGCCTACGAGGCCAAGGAAGCCGCGCTCTCGCCCGCTGTCCTGCGCGATTACGAGAAGTTCTTCATGCTCCAGACGGTCGACACGCTCTGGAAGGACCACCTCCTCGCTCTCGATCACCTCAAGGAAGGCATCGGTCTGCGCGGGTACGGCCAGCGCGATCCGCTCGTCGAGTACAAGAAGGAATCGTTCCAGCTGTTCGAGGCGATGAAGGAAGCGATCGAAGAGCAGATCCTCCAGTACCTGTTCCGCTTCGAGGTCGCGCGTCCCGACATGGCAGCCGTCGTCGAGGGCGGCGAGGATCCGCGAGGCCTTCCCCCGGAGATCAACGTGGAGACGTCGAGCGCATCGTCGCGCCAGGCGGCCGCCGAGCTCGAGCGCCGCGCGAAGAAGCAGCAGAGAGACCTCTCGTACCAGGGCAGCTTCGACCCCACTTCGGGCGGTGATTTCCACGTGGACACGAAAGCCGCGACGGGCCCGAAGGTGGGACGCAACGATCCCTGTCCGTGCGGCTCGGGGAAGAAGTACAAGAAGTGCCACGGCGCTGTGGTCTCGGTGGGCTGACCGTGTGACTGCGCGGGCGATCCTCAGAGCGGATCGCCCGCTTCGAGTCCGTCCGTGGTATGAATCCACATGGACAACGACTCGGATATCCCTCTCGCGCTGACTTTCGACGACGTCCTCCTCCTTCCGGCGCGCTCCAGGGTGCATCCGACGGAGACCGACCTCAGGACGCGCCTGACGGACGCGATCGGACTGAACATCCCGATTCTCTCCGCTGCGATGGATACCGTGACCGAGTCGCGCCTGGCGATCGCCATGGCCCAGAACGGCGGCCTCGGCGTCATCCACAAGAACTTCGACATCAGCGCCCAGGCCGCCGAGGTGGACAAGGTGAAGCGCTCGGAGAGCGGGATGATCGTGGATCCCGTCACGTGCCGACCCACCCAGAAGATCTCCGAAGCGCTCGAGGTGATGGCGAACTTCCGCATCTCCGGAGTGCCGGTGGTGGACGACCGCGGCAAGCTCGTAGGCATCCTGACGAACCGCGACCTGCGATTCGAGACGCGCATGGACCTTCCGATCTCCGAGCGGATGACGAAGGAGAACCTCGTCACCTGCCCTCCGGGCACCACGCTCGAGCAGGCCAAGGAGCTGCTGCACCGCCACCGCATCGAGAAGCTGCTCGTCGTTGACCGAGCGGGAAACCTCAAGGGGCTCATCACCGTGAAGGACATCCAGAAGCAGATCAAGTACCCCAACGCCTGCAAGGACTCGCTCGGAAGGCTGCGCGTCGCGGCGGCCGTGGGCGCCAGCGCCGACCTCCTCGACCGCGCGCGCGAGCTGATCCAGGCCAAGGTCGACCTGCTCGTGCTCGACTCGTCTCACGGGCACAGCGAGGGGGTGCTCGTCGCCCTGCGCACCCTGAAGAAGAAATTTCCCTCCACGCCCGTGATGGCGGGCAACGTGGCGACCGCCGAGGGAACGCGAGACCTCATCCGGCGGGGCGCGGACGTGGTGAAAGTCGGCATCGGCCCGGGCTCCATCTGCACGACGCGCATCGTGACCGGCGCGGGAGTGCCGCAGATCCACGCCATCCGGGAGTGCGTGAAGGGGCTCGGGAAGAGCGGCATTCCCCTGATCGCCGACGGCGGGATCAAGTTCTCTGGAGACGTCACGAAGGCGCTCGCCGCGGGCGCTCAGGCCATCATGATCGGAAGCCTGTTCGCTGGCACGGACGAGGCGCCTGGAGAGACCATCCTCTATCAGGGCCGCACGTTCAAGGCGTATCGCGGAATGGGCTCGATCGGCGCGATGAGGCAGGGCTCGGCCGACCGATACTTCCAGGACGCCGCTGACGAGCCGCGCAAGATGGTGCCGGAGGGGATCGAGGGCATGGTTCCGTACAAGGGACCCATTTCGACCCTGCTCATGCAGCTGACCGGCGGAGTGCAGTCCGGCATGGGGCTCACGGGCGCCCGAAATCTCGCGGAGCTGGCAAAGAAGGCGCGTTTCGTGCGCATCACGTCCGCGGGGCTGAGGGAAAGCCATGCGCACGACGTGATCATCACGAAAGAGAGTCCCAACTATCGGCGCGAGGAGGAAATCTGACTTTGATCGGCCTTGCGTCTAGCACCGCCTGTGCATCGGGTGTCGGGCGACTCTCGCTGCATTCTTGAATC
>JBDSFL010000675.1:0-8793 GCA_039919545.1 Thermoanaerobaculia bacterium
GTAGCGTCGGAGATGCCCTTCGATGCGGCTCGGCGGGGCCATGATGAAGCGGCAATGCTCTCCACCGGCCGCGAGGCACTCGATCTCGGTAGCCACGAGCGAGAAGCCGAAGCTCTCCTGGCACCAGCCGGATGAGTAGCCCGAATTCATGATGCAGACGGGCGCGCTGCTCTTCCGGCCGCGCGTGAGCCACGCGTCGGACTCGAACGAGAAGGGATGGTCGTAGATCAGGAAGTAGTCGTCGTCGGGCGAGGGGCTCGACTCGGGCAGGATCTTCACGAAGGCCCAGCCGGCGAAGGCGAAATGGATGGGCCCCGCGGAGAGCTTCTCGAGCGGATCCTGCACGCCCATCTTCTGTCCGAAGCTCCGGGCGTCGGCCCGGCCGAGAGCGTGGGCCAGATCGAAGAGGATGTTGTTGGCGACCTCGCGCGCGCTCTCGGTCTCCTTGTCGCGGTAGAGCGACATCACGAGATCGAAGAATTCCACGGACATCGAGGCGGCACGCACGAGGATGTAACGCTCGCCCGAGATCGAGATCGTGCTGTGCTCGGGCTTCTCCACGCGATCGGCGAAATACCGGCGAACGTAATCCTGAGCCTTGAGGAAGATCGGCTCGAACTGGGGCGGGACGCTGACGGAGTCGAGCAGACCCGATTCCCCAGCGCTCGGTGCCGCGACGACCGGCTCCGCGGTGATCACCGCGTCTGCAAGGGAGCGCTTGGGGGCCCGGCCGGCCCGGGCCTTCGGTGCCTTCGGACTCGTGTTCGATGCCATGCGAGCTGGGCCGATCTTACGCCGCTCCGCTTGCCTTCCCGGACGACACCCGCCGATACTCGCGCCCGAAGAGCGAAGCACGGAACCACCATGAGAGCCTCCGATCCGGTCCCCGTCGCCTTCACGCCCATGCCTCGGACGGCGCGCACGCGAGTCGTGCTCTTTGCTCTCACCATCTTCTCGGGAGCCTTCCTCCTCTTTCTCGTGCAGCCCACGGTGGCCAAGATGGTGCTGCCCTGGTTCGGCGGCTCGGCGGGTGTCTGGACCGTGGCGATGCTCTTCTTCCAGCTGCTGCTGCTCCTCGGCTATCTGTACGCTCACGGGACGCGGAACCTCCCGCGTCAGCGCTTCCTCGCGCTCCATCTCACGCTGCTCGCCCTCAGCCTGCTGGTCCTGCCCCTCTTTCCCGGCGTGCACTGGAAGCCGACGGGTGCGGACGACCCCACGTTCCGGCTCCTCGGGCTTCTCACGGCCACCGTGGGTCTCCCTTACCTGCTCCTCTCGACCACCGGGCCTCTCATGCAGGCGCGTCTCCACGAGGCCGGGCTCTCGGGAAGCGCCGCCGGCGGAGGGCCGTATCGTCTCTACGCCCTCTCGAATCTCGGCTCGATGCTCGCGCTCCTGAGCTATCCGGTCCTGGTGGAGCCGCACCTCACGACGCGTTCACAAGGCTGGCTCTGGTCCGCGGGCTACGTCGCGTTCGCGCTGCTCTCAGGAACGGTCCTCGTCCTCACGTCCCGCGACGGCTCTGCTTCCCGCGCGGTCGAAGACGCGAGCGCTCCGGCGCCCGCGCCGGAGAAAGCCCAGGACAGTCCGCGCCCGCGCGCCGGAGGGAAGCGCGGCAAGACGCGAGCCGAGGCCGAGCGCGCACCCGCGGCGGGATCGACATTCCTTCCGATCACGTGGCTCCTTCTCTCGGCCTCGGCGGTGACCCTGCTGCTCGGCGTGACGAACCACATCTGCCAGGACGTCGCGGCCGTTCCCTTCCTCTGGATCCTGCCGCTCACTCTCTATCTCGTCAGCTTCATCCTCTGCTTCGATGCGCGCGGCTGGTACCAGCGCACCTGGTTCCTGGCGCTGCTCCCCGTGGCCATCGGCGCGATGGGGTATGCGCTGATCCCCGAGAAGCTCGACCAGAAGGGAATCATCGCGGTCCTCTCGGCGGGGCTTTTCGTGTGCTGCATGGTCTGCCACGGCGAGCTTCACCGCCTCCGGCCCGACCCGTCGAAGCTCACCGGTTTCTATCTCACCCTCTCCGCGGGCGGAGCCGCCGGCGGCCTCTTCGTGGCGCTGCTGGCGCCGCGGCTCTTCGCCGAGTACGACGAGCTGCCGCTCGGGCTCCTCGTGCTCGGCGCGCTGGTGCTCGTCTGCCTTCGGCGCGATCCCGAGAGCCGCCTCTACCGCGCGCGGTTCCGGCCCGACTGGCTCCTGGCCATCGCGGCGCTCCTCCTGTTCGGCTTTCTGGTGGTCTATCGGATGGTGGCCGTGCGGGAATCCTCGCGCGTTCTCGCGCGGAACTTCTACGGCACCCTCTGCGTGCGAGACCGCGCCGTTGACTCGCACACGATTCGCGCCATGTACCACGGCGTCACGAACCATGGAGAGCAGATCCTGGACCCGGTGCTCGGCAAATCGCCCACCACCTATTACAGCCGCTGGTCGGGAGCGGGGCTCGCGCTCACACGCCTCCTCGCGTTCGACGCCCCGCCGAGGCACGTGGGCATCATCGGGCTCGGGACGGGCACTCTCGCCACGTACGGACGCGCGGGCGACCGCCTCCGCTTCTACGAGATCAATCCCCTCGTGATCGCGCTGGCCCGCAGCGAGTTCACCTACCTGTCGGACGGCAAGGCGGCGCTCGAGGTGATTCCCGGAGACGCGCGCCTGTCGCTGGAGCGCGAGGCGCCGCAGCGGTTCGACATGCTCGTCGTCGATGCGTTCTCGGGCGATTCGATCCCCGTGCACCTGCTGACGCTCGAGGCCTTCGCGCTCTACCAGCGGCATCTCGCGCCGGGCGGGCTCATCGCCGTGCACGTGTCGAACAAGTTTCTCGACCTGCCTCCCGTCGTCGCGCTGGCCGCAAAAAATCGCGGGCTCGAGGCGCGCTTCGTGGAGAGCCCGGCGCAGGCCGAGTCCGACATCTACGAAGCGTCCTGGATGCTGCTCGCCCAGGACGCCACGTTCTTCGACGACCCCGCGCTGCAGAGCTCGGCCTTACCCGTCGTGCCGCCCGCCTCGCTCCGCACCTGGACCGACGACTACAGCAACCTTTTCTCGATCATCAAATAGGGGGCACGATCGATTCCAGACGGCGTTTCTTGAACTCGGTGTCGAGCGGGCGGATGTCGCGCTCGACCAGGGCATCGAACTCCTTCGCCACGTCGCTCAGCTCGCGGCTCAGCACGTCGATACGCTCGAGCTGATATCGCGCGGGGCGCCCCTCCCAGCCGTTCAGGGCGGCATAGAGCGTATCGGTGTGCTCGCGGATGCGCTCCTCGCCCGTGATGGCGCCGCCCTCCTTCGTCGCGACGATCTTCGTCTTCAGCTCGCCGATGCGGGCCGCGACGTGGCGCACCCGTTTCCCCAGCTCCTCGCTTTCCGGGATGCTCTGCGTGCGGGCGTCGGCCGCCATGCGCGCGGCCTCGATGCGGTCCACGAGCCGGCTCATCTCGCCGAAGAGCGCGTGCACCCGCATCACGGCGTCGAACTGCTCCTTGCGCTCGGCAACGGAATAGGTCGCGCGGCGATCCATGCCGATCGTCAGCGGCGTCTCCACAACTTCGGTTCCTTTCGTCAGCCTCACCGTGTAGGTGCCGGGCGGCACCCGCGGCCCCTGCGAGGCCCCGAACGCCACCGACGCCGCGCGCGGCACCCGCGGCGGCTTCACCTGCATCGACCAGGAGACCCGGTTGAGGCCGCGCCGCTTCGTGGCCGACAGCGAATCCACCAGCACGCCTGCCGCATCGAACACCTCGAGCTTGATGGGCCCGAACAGGTGGCGGGTGCGCTGGTAATAGGTGATCACGGCGCCGCTCGCGGGGTTCTCGCCCACGAACGCCGCATCCCCTTCCACCCAGCCGCCGCGCCCCACCATCCGCTGCTGCACGGGACTGCCGGGCAGAAAGGCCGCATCCCTGGCGAGCACGCCGGCAGAGAGGGCGCGCAGCGGGGCGAGGTCGTCCACGATCCAGATGCCGCGCCCGTGCGTGGCGATGACGAGGTCGTTCTCGCGCGGATGCACCTGCACCTCACGCACCGCCACGCTGGGGAAGCCGCCCCCCTTGAACTCGGCCCAGCGCGCGCCGCCGTCCACCGAGATGTAGAGCCCGAACTCGGTGCCGACGAAGAGCAGCGAGGGCTGGACGGTGTCTTCCTTCACCACGTGCGCGTAGCCGCGCACGCCTTGCTCGGGCGAGACGATGCGGGTCCAGCTCTTCCCGTAATCGGCGGTGCGGTAGACCCACGGATTCAGGTCGCCGAACGTGTGGCGATCGAACGCCGCGTATGCCGTTCCCGCGTCGAAGCGGCTCGCTTCCACCCAGCTCACCCACGAGGCCTTCGGCAGACCGGCGATGTTCTGAACGACGTTCGTCCAGCTCTTGCCCCCGTCGCGCGTCACCTGCAGGTTCCCGTCGTCGGTGCCCGCCCACACGGTGCCCGCGTCCTTCGGCGACTCGCTGATCGTGTAGATCGTGGTGTGCATCTCGGCGGAGGAGTTGTCCACCGTGATCCCGCCCGACAGCTCCTGCTTCTGCTTCTCGGGATCGTTGGTCGTGAGGTCGGGCGAGATGCGCTCCCAGGTGTCGCCGCGGTCACGCGAGCGGAACAGGAACTGGGCGCCGATGTAGATCGTGCCCTTCTCGTTCGGACTCGCGTGAATCGGTGCGTTCCAGTTGAAGCGCAGCTTCTCGTGGTATCCCGCCTTCGGCTGGATGTCGCGCGCCGTGCGGGTGCGCCGATCAACGCGTCCGACGTAGCCCCCCTGCGACTCGGCGTACACCGCCTCGGGATCGGACGGATCGACCAGAGTCCAGAATCCATCGCCCCCGTAGAGATTCTCCCAGCGCTGATTCGTGACCCCTCCGGGATAGCTGGAATCGCCCGCCCAGGAGCTGTTGTCCTGGAGGCCGCCGTACACCTGGTACGGATCCTTGGCGTCGACGCTCACATGGTAGAACTGCGAGATCGGCAGGTTGGCGCTCTTCCACCAGCGGCTGCCGCCGTCGTACGAGAGCCAGAAGCCGCCGTCGTCTCCGGCCAGCACGTGCTTCGAGTTCTCGGGATCGATCCAGATGTCGTGCCAGTCGCCGTGCGCGCCTCCCGAGCTCTGCGCGAAGCTGCTGCCGCCGTCCTCGCTGACGATGAGGTCGCCGCCCGGCTTGAAGATGCGGTCGGGGTTCGTGGGGTCGATGACCAGACGCGCGAAATAGAACGGGCGCCAGATCATTCCCTGGCTCTTGTCTCGTGCCTCCCAGGTCGCTCCGCCGTCCGACGAGCGATAGAGCGCCGAGTCCTTCCCCTCGATCAACGCATAGACGACCTTCGCCTCCGAAGGCGCCACCGCCACTTCCACGCGCCCCCAGGGCGGCGCGGGAAGTCCGGTGCCCGACCCGGCGGTGAGCGTGCGCCACGTGACCCCCGCATCCGTCGACCGGAAGAGTCCGCTGCCGCTCGTGGCCCCGGGGCCCTCGCCGCCGGACCGGAACGTCCAGCCCTGGCGGCGGAAGTCCCACAGGCCCGCGAAGAGCAAGTCGGAATTCTTCGGATCCATCGCGAAGCCGGAGCAGCCGGTGGAGAGGTTCGAGCCTTTCAAGATCTGGCTCCAGCTCTCGCCGCCGTCCGTCGTCTTGTACAAGCCGCGGTCCGCGCTGTCGCTCCACAGCTTGCCGGGCACGCAGGCGTAGACCACGTTGCCGTTCTTCGGATGCACCACGATGCGCACGATGCGTTCGGATTCGGGAAGCCCCGACCTCTCGAAGCTCTCTCCCCCGTCCGTCGATTTGTAGATGCCGTCGCCCACGGACACGGAGTTGCGGGTCCACGATTCGCCGGTGCCCACCCACACCACGCGCGGATTCGAGGGGTCGAGCGCCAGCGCGCCGATCGACTGCACCGGGCTCTTGTCGAAGACGGGCTTGAACGTGGTGCCGCCGTCGAGCGATTTCCACACGCCGCCGCTGGCCGCGCCCACGAAGACGATCGTCTTGCCCCCCTCGTTCCGCGCGGCCACCGCCGAGACGCGCCCGCTCATGGCGGCCGAGCCGAGGTTGCGCGCACCGAGCCCCGAGAGCACCCCCGCATCGATGACAGGAACGGCGGCGGCGGCGGCCGGCCGCACGCCCGCGACGACGGGCGGCGTGCCAGGCACCGGCAGGATGGTGCGGGTGATGGCGACCCCAGGGGCGGGAAAGCGAAACGCCGCGTCATCCACGCTCACGTTCGCTTCGGCGCGTTCGATCGAGATCCGCATCGTGCGCGGAGCCCCTTTGCGGCCGGCTTCGAGCGCGAAGGGGTACGACACCCCGCCCACCTGCTGATACGCGCCCAGGTCCAGCTCGGAGATGCGCTCCACGCCGCGAACCCGCGTCTCCTTCACGATCCGGATCTCGAGGAAGGCGTCCGGGTCGAGGTAGACGTACCAGACGTCGCCGTCCTTCAGCGTGACCCGCAGCTTGTGTGCCGCGGTGCCGTCCACGTCCTCGGTGCCCAGCGATTCGATTCGATGGCCTTTCTCGCGATACCCCACGAGCGGCCCGTCCAGGTCGGCGTCTTGCGCCAGCGCCTTGGCATCGTCCGCCGAGACACGCTGCGCGTCGCGCCGCCCGCCGAAGGGGTCGAGGTTCCACCCCTCGCGGCCGTCGAAGGCGTCCACCGCGGTGAGACCCTGGAGCGTCCTCTCCGAGCGCACCCGGCCGACGGAGCCTCCGCTTCCGCGCGTCTGCAGCTGGCCCCACTCGGCCGCGACGCTCTCGTCTCCCGCACCCATCACCACGCGTCCGCTCAGGCGCAGGCTGCGGACCGCTTGCAGGCGAGCCTGCCCGCCACGCGCCTGGACGTTCTTCGCGACGAGCTCGTCGACGGTGAAGGCGTCGGCGCCCCCGGAAGCCAGAAAAAGTACCGCCGCGAACAGTCCGGTCCCCTTGCGCATGACGCCCTCCAGCCGTGACATGGTACGCAGCGGGCGTCGGACGGTTTCTCGAACGATGAATTCCAGGCGGTGATCCTTCGTTTCCAACGCTCGTTCAAACGCTCGGTTCCACACCCCGGCTGCACATTCCACCCGTGATCGCCGAACAGCGACACGGGAGGAATCAGATGATCGACGAAGCGAAGCTCAATCAGTTCATCGGAAAATTCGTGAACGACCTCGGCGCCACGATCCACGCGGGCACCGTGGTCCTGGGCCACGAGCTCGGGCTCTACAAAGCGATGGCCGCGTCTGGTCCCGCCACCGCAGACGCTCTGGCCGCGACGACGAAGACCGATCCGCGCTACCTGCGCGAATGGCTCAACGCCCAGGTCGCCAGCGGCTACGCGGAATACATTGCCGACTCGAACGAGTACACGCTGAATGAAGAGCAGGCCTTCGCGCTCACCGACGAGAAAGGGATGGCTTATCTCCCCGGCGCGTTCCTGCTCGCCACCTCCGCGCTCCGTTCCGTGCCCCACATCGCCGACGCGTTCCGCTCGGGAAAAGGCTTCGGCTGGCACGAGCATCACGAGGGGCTCTTCCGGGGCACCGAGCTCTTCTTTCGCCCCGGCTATGCGGCCAACCTGATCTCCTCGTGGATTCCCGCGCTCGACGGCGTCGCCGCGAAGCTCACCGCGGGGGGCAAGGTCGCGGACGTCGGCTGCGGCCTCGGCGCCTCGACCATCCTCATGGCCCAGGCGTTCCCGGCCTCCACGTTCGTCGGGTACGACTACCACGAAGGCTCGCTCGCCATCGCCCGCGAGCGTGCCCGCGAGGCAGGAGTGGCCGAGCGTGTGCGCTTCGAGCGGGCCACCGCGAAGGATTTCCCGGGCCAGGGGCTCGACCTGGTCACCTTCTTCGACTGCCTGCACGACATGGGAGATCCGGCGGGCGCCGCGGGGCACGTGAAGAAGTCGCTCGCGGCGGAGGGCACCTGGATGATCGTCGAGCCCTTCGCGGGAGACACGGTCGAAGAGAACACGAACCCGGTGGGACGCATCTACTACTCGGCCTCCACGCTCATCTGCACCCCGGCGTCGCGGTCGCAGGAAGTGGGTGCGGCACTGGGCGCCCAGGCGGGCCAGAAGCGGATCGGAGAGGTGGTCGCGCAGGGCGGCTTCTCGCGTTTTCGCCGCGCAGCCGAGACGCCTTTCAACTTGATCTTCGAGGCGCGCGCCTGAAGTCCTGGGCGGCGCCGAGCCACCTTCCCCGGCGCCGCTCGTCCCATCCGGCCTATGCTTCCCCCGAGGGGGCGGATGATCGTTCCATCGCTCTTCGTGAGGCTTCTGGGCGGCATCGAGCTCCGCGTGAAAGGCGAGCCGCTCACGTTCCCGGCCTCGCGCAAGACGCGGGCGCTGCTCGGCTTCCTCGTCGCGGCTCCCGGTGCGCACCGGCGCGAGCGCCTCTGCTCCCTGCTCTGGGAAGGGCCCGACGACCCGCGGGCCCAGCTTCGCTGGAGTCTCGCCAAGCTGCGCCCCTTGCTCGACACCGACGGACTCGTGCGCCTGATCGCCGACCGCGAGCACGTGCGGTTCGACGGGACCGCCTCGGCCGTCGACGTCTGGGAGCTCGGCGCCTCGGCCGCGCGGCTCGATGAGGCGCCCATCGCCGAGCTGCGCCGTCTCGAGGAGCTGTCGCGCGGAGAGCTGATGGAAGGCCTCGATCTCCCCGACGCGTACCGATTCCAGCAATGGCTCGTCGCCGAGCGCGAGGTGAAACGCGGGCTGCGCGTCCGCGTGCTGCGCCAGCTGATGCTCCGTCTCGCGGGCGAGCCTGCGGAGGCGCTGGCCATCGCACGCGCATGGATCCAGGTGGAGCCCTTCGCCGAC
>JBDSFL010000689.1:0-4236 GCA_039919545.1 Thermoanaerobaculia bacterium
AGCCGCCGCCGACCGCATTCAGATCCACATCCGATTCATCATCCTTCACAGACTTCAAGAACATTGCCGGACCCGACAGCCGCGTCTATTCTCATCGCCAATCCGAGGAGGTTCCGGCATGTCGTCGCTTCGCTTCGCAATTCCATTTCTGGTTCTCGGAGCTCTGGTGAACCCTGTCGTGGCGGGAGATCGCGGCTCCGGATCGGCCCCCCTGCCGGAGCCGGTGCTGACGCCTCTCGTCCTGGAAGTCGCGAACCGGCCCATTCCCGTGCTCGGCTCCGACGGGCGATACCACGTCGCCTACGAGCTGCAGCTGACGAACGTCACGCCGCTCGCCGCGACCATCCAGAAAGTCGAGGTGCTGGACGGAGAGCATGTCGTGCAGACGCTCGATCTGGATCAGGTGGCGTCACGGCTCGCCGTCACGGCGCGTTCCTCCCCGCCGGGTTCGCCGCTGCTCGGGGCCAGGCAGTTCGGGCTCGTGCATCTTCATCTCGTGTTCGATCGAGAGTTCGACGTCCCGCGCCGGATCACGCACCGTCTCACCGTGGCGCTCGCCGGAGTTTCCGCGCCGGGTCCTCCTCAGACCGGAGGCGAGACGCGGCTCGCGCAGCCGACCGACATCGTTTTCGACCCGCCGCTGAAGGGTGATCGGTTCCTGGCCGCCGACGGGTGCTGCGATTCGATCCGTCACGTCCGGGCGGCCCTCGGCTTCAACTCGGGTCTGTACCTCTCGCAGCGATTCGCGATCGATTGGGAGCGCATCGACGCGCAGGGCCGCATCCTGGTGGGATCCCCCGCGAACGTGACGAGCTACCTGATCTATGGCTTGCCGATCTACGCCGTCGCGAACGCGCGCGTGAGCTCGACGCTCGACGGCCTGTCGGATTCGCCTCCGGGGCAGCTGCCCGCGGGGCTACCCATCACCCAGGTGGACGGCAACCACGTCGTCCTCGACCTCGGGGACGGGCGCTTCGTGCTGTATGCGCACATGAAGAAGGATTCCGTGCGGGTGAGGCCGGGGCAGCGCGTGCGGCGCGGCGACGTGCTGGGTCTGGTCGGAAGCTCCGGGAACTCGTCCGAGCCGCACATGCACTTCCACGTGATGGACGGCCCCTCCCCGCTCACGTCCAACGGGGTGCCGTACACGTTCCGGAGCTTCCGCTCCTCGCAGAAGGGCGTGTCCACGGCCGCGTTCGATCACGCGGCGCTCACCGGTGATCCTCTCCCGCTCGAGCCCGTGGAAGGGAGCTCGCTGCGGCGCTGGTCCCTGCCGCTGGATCTCTGGGTCGTCGACTTTCCCTGAATGCTCAGGCGAGCAAGCGGAGCCAGGGCAGCTCGCGGGGCGGGGTGCCCGCCCGCGCGAGCGCCTGGACCTCGGCGCGCGCGTTTCGCTGGACAGCCGCCGCGCTTGCCAGTCTCGTCAGAACATGCGCGAGATCAGCGCGGTGACCGCCGTCTCGACCCGGAGCGGCCGGGAGCCCAGGGTGATCGCCTGAAAGCCTTCCCTCTCGAAACTCTCGAGCTCGCGCTCGACCCATCCTCCTTCGGGACCGATCGCAACGACGGAAGGCTCCGACACGTCGCGAGGCGCCGAGATTGCGGAGCCAGGATGCGCGACATAGCGGGGCCCTGCCGGAGCGAAAGCGGCGAGACCGCCATGAAGGAAGGGCTGAAAGAATCGTTCCACCCGGATCTCCGGAAGGATCGTGTCGCGAGCCTGCTCGAGCCCGAGCCGGCGGATTTCCAGTAACGACCCTTCCTCGAGAATCGGGCTCGACCAGTATGATTTTTCGACGCGCCACGAGTTCAGCAGCACGATGCGCGGAACGCCGAGGCTGGTGAGATCGCCCAGCACGCGCGCGAGAACCTTGGGCCGGGGCAGGGCCAGGATCACCGTGAGCGCGAGCTTCGGGGGCGGCTCGGCTTCGAGACGCACGCTGAATTCGATCGAGTCGTGCGCGATGCTTTCGACGACGCCGGTTCCCACACGTCCACCCACCCGGCCCACGGCAAGCTCGTCTCCCAAGCGCGCTCGATGCACGTTCTGGACATGGCGAAAACGCCGGCCCGCGATCCGGACTCGGGAGTCCTCGAAAAAGTCGGCATCTTCGAGCAGGATCAGGTTCACGCGGGCAAGGCCAGCTTCCGCGATTCGGATGAAGGATGCGTCAAGTCGCCGAGTCTACGCGAGGCTATAATGGAAAATGAGGACCTGACCCCCAGATGAGGACGTATGAGCTGGCGGATCCTGCTTCGGTGAAGATCCGGTCGCATCCGTGGACCGATTCCGAGACGAATCCGCTCAATCGCTATCGCGACTTCAAGGAGAACCCTGTACTGGTTCGAGAGTCGCTCGAGGACTTTCTCCCGTGGGCGAGCTGGCCCGCGACCGAGACGTTCTACGGGCTCCTCGAATGGCTGAACGGCCCCGATTCGCTTCTCGAGTCCAATGACTGCGCGTTCACGGGCCCGGGCGAGAACGAGGATCCTGGGTTCGGGAAGTCCCTGCAGGCCTCGGGCCGCGTGATGATCCTCTGGAGGCACCTCCCCACGAATCTCGTGCGTGCGCGGCTGGAGTGGCTCGCGAGGGGGATTCACGAGCGGCTCTCGCCGCTCGACCCCGAATTCGAATGGGGAGCGCTGGGAACGTGCGTCGTCCCCACGCGGTACGTGTCCTTACCCGGGCCGCCCCGCCAGCGGCTTGGCTTTCAGCTCATGCTGCCGTTCTGGGCGTGGGGAGATTCCGAGGGCGAGGTCATGGCGAATCTGGACAGGACGTTTCGAAACCTGGGGGAGTCGTTGTGTGGCTTGATGACGCAAGGCAAAGCCGATGTCCGCGAATAGGAAATTGCCTCCGGTCGGACCGCCGGTACCGTTTGCCTATCCGCGGAACGTGTGCGGCTGAATTCCGAGGAGTTTCTAGCGTCGCCGTCCACGGAAATAGAAGCCGCCGCCGCCGAAGACCAACAAGAGAACGACGATGATGAGAATCGTATTGGTATCCATGATTTTTCTCCTTGGCGAGCAACTTAGCACGAGGCGTGCCGCGTGCCGAGCCGCGGTCAGAGACAGGCCGAGAGGATCTCCATATCTTGATCGTACGAATCGGACGAAAGCGGTCCGAACGAGAAGCGCACGAAGCGGTCGAGCGCGCTCGGCGCGCCCGGTTTTCGGTTCATGTCGCACAGACGGCCGGGGAGGATCGCCGCGCCGTAGGCGAAAAGGCGCTCGTTGAGCGCGATGGCGTCGAGCGTGCCCGGCAGCTTCGCCCAGTGGTAGAAGCCGCCGTTGCCGGTGAAGAGCCCGAGGCCGAGTCTCTTGAGCCCGTCGGCGTATCGAGCGCGCTGCGCGTTGTAGAACGCCGGAACCGCGCTGCGAGCCAGTTTCAGGCGTTCCGGCTCGAGCAGCTGCAGCACGTAGAGCTGGGAGAGCCGCGAGACGCCACCCATACCGATCGACGAGAAATTGCGGAACAGCTCGATGTTGGAACGGGACGCGATGGCCCAGCCGAGGCGGATGCCCGGCGCCTGCAGGCCCTTCGTCGCGGCGCCCACCACGAAAACGTTGGTGGCGTCGATGTCGCGCACGTATCGCAGTGCGCTCTCCTGCGCCGGCTCGTTGAAGAACTCGTACGCCTCGTCGAAGAGCGCGCCGCATCCGTCCGCGCTGAAGCGTTCGACGAGGAGGCGCAGGTCGTTTCCGGAAACGCTGACGCCCGTCGGATTGCACGGATTGCTCTTCAGAAGGAAGGGCCGCGACGTGCCCGCGGCGGGAGCGACTTCGTAGTCCGCGATGGCGGGCCGGAAGCGGTTGGCTTCGTTGCTGGGCACGAGCCGGTACGGACGCTCGAGCAGCTGCAGCATGTCGAGGTAGGGCGTGTACTCGGTTTCTTCCACGGCCACGGTCACGTCATCGAGCAGGAAGGCGAGGGTCGCGTAGATGGCCGGACGTCCGCCGGCGAAGAGTGCCACGTGGTCCGCCGTGAGCGTCAGTCCGTAGTGGGCGTTGTACATGTCCGCGATCGCCTGCCTGACCTCCGCCTGGCCGGTGGCCGCGGGATACTTCAGGTCGGACGAGACGATGTCGACTCCCGAAGGGAGCGGCGGACCGCCCGGCAGCTGCGTCGTGAGCGGAAAGCCCTGAGCCCACGGGTGCGTTCCCGGATCGCCCATGTACTTGTGCGTCACCTCGGCGAACCGGAAAAGCGTCTCGTAGACGCCCATCGGCGGAAAG
>JBDSFL010000037.1:0-25867 GCA_039919545.1 Thermoanaerobaculia bacterium
TGGAGCACATCGACGACCCGACGCTCGTTCTCATGCTGCGCGAGTGCCACCGCATCCTGAAGCCCGGGGGCGCGCTCGGCATCTACACGCCGGACCGCGCTCACTACGTCGAGCGCCTGAAGGCGCACGACCTGATCCTGAAGCAGTTCCCGCAGCACATCGCGGTCCGCTTCGCGCGCGAGTACCGGCGGTTCCTGGCGCAGGCCGGCTTCACGCTCGCGCTCGACACGTATTCGGTCTCGCCCTTTCCGGGCGTCCGCTGGATCGAGCGCGCCCTCGCTGCGGTCCCTCTGCTGGGCGAAACGTTTCGCTACCGCATCCTCATGCGCGCGGTGAAACGAGTCCCCCGGTGAGACGATCCTCGCCATGACGGAACCAGACGGCGGCAGCGCCCGGGAATTCGCGCCGAACGCGGCGGTCTACGGGCCCGAGTACTACCGCAAGATGTACCGTTCCCACTGGTTCCTGCGAAACGCGCGCAAGTACCGGGAGCGCGACGACGCCCTCCTGCGCCTCGTGCGTCCCGAGCCGGAGATGCGCGTCCTGGAGCTGGGCTCGGCGCGCGGCGACACCGCCTTTTTTCTCGCGCCCCTGGTCGGCAGCGTGGTGGGCATCGACGCGGCGCAGGCCGCGGTCGAGGTCGCGCAGGCGCTGGCGCTGGAACGCTCTCTCTCGAACGTCTCGTTTGCGCTGGCCGACGCGCGCGATCTCTCCCGCTTCGCCGCCGGCTCCTTCGACACGGTGGTGCTGGCGGACTTCGTGGAGCACGTGGAGGACGACGTGCTCCTCCCCGCATTAGCCGAGTCGCGCCGCGTGCTGACGCGCGGCGGGGCGCTGGCCATCTACACACCCAACCGCTCCCACTGGGCCGAGCGCATCAAGGCCGCCGTGCCTGGCCTGCAGCAGGAGGACCACATCGCGGTCCGCGCGGCCGCCCGCGTCGTGGAGCACGTGGCGCGCGCCGGCTTCGAGCTCGACGAGCTCTTCTTCTCCGCCAGCCCCTACCCTCTCGTGGGAGGCCTCGATCGCCTCTTCGCGAAGCGCGCGATCTGCCGCTTCCGAACCTGCCTTCGCGCCCGCACACCGGGCCGATAGCAGCAGAAACGTTTGGTGGGGAGGCTTTCAAGGATCTCTCCCCGATCGAACGCGCCGCGCGATAGCGTCTCCCCATGAGAGTTTCCTTCGTCACCTGCGACGTCTTCACCGAGCACGCCTTCGCCGGAAACCCGCTTCTGGTCGTCCCCGACGCGCGCGGCCTGTCGGACCGGCAGATGCAATCGATCGCCCGCGAGATCAACTACTCCGAATCGACGTTCGTCCTCCCGGCGGACGACCCATCGCACGCCTACCGGCAGCGCACGTTCGTGCCGGTGCGCGAGATCCCTTTTGCGGGTCATCCCACCATCGGCACCGCCGTGATGATGGCCGCGCTCGGCCGCGTTAGCGCCGTCGCCGGGGCCGAGATGAACACCTTCACGATCGAGGTGGGCTTCGGGCCGCTGAAGCTCGAGCTGATCCGCAAGAACGGTCGCGTGTCGCGCGTGCGCATGGAGCAGGGCAAGCCCGTCTGGGACGCCCCGCTCGCGGGGAAGGAGCTCCTCGGGAAGATCGCCTCCGGCCTCGACATCCCCTACGAGGCGCTGCTCGGTCCGCTCCCGCCGCGCGTCGTTTCCACGGGGAACCGCTTCCTGATGCTCCCCGTCTCGGGTGAGGCACCCCTGGCCGGCGCGGCCGCGGACCCGCGCATCCTGAGCCTCGTCGAGAGCGAGCTCGACGTCCTCGGTATCTACTGCTTCGTCGTGAACGAGTCGGGCCGCGTGAAGGCGCGGGCCTTCTGCCCCGGATCGGGGGTGCCGGAGGATCCAGCCACCGGTTCGGCCGCGGGGCCGCTCGGCGTCTACCTCGCGCTCCAAGAGGCGCTGCCCGGCGGCGCGCCGAGCTTCACGATCGATCAGGGCGTCGAGATGGGGCGTCCCTCGCAGCTCGAGGTGGAGGTGCTGCTGGACGGCAACGTGCCCACCGGCGTGCGGGTCAGCGGGGCGGCGGTGAAGATGATGGAGGGTTCACTCGAACTGGACGGGTGATGAGGGCCCGCTAGCGGCGTTGTCGTTCGGTCGGCGACGCTCGACGGGGCGCCGCCCCGCCTTCGCTTGCCTTCCTCCTCCGCCTTGCTATCGAACCCTCCTCCCCCGTCCAGGAGAAAGCGGCGTGCGTCGAGCGCGCCTAGCCGGCGGCCGCGGCCTTGCGCTTCTTGCGCGGGGCAGCGGTTTTCTTGGCACCCTTCTTCGGCGGCGCTTGCGCCGCTTCCAGGAGCGCCGCCGCCTCGGCCCCTTCCGGGATGCGGGTCTGGAGCGTGAAGAGGGCGAGATCGGCCGCCGGCTCGTCGAAGCCGCAGCCTTCCTTCTCGCACGCGTAGAAGGCGCCGGCCTTCCGGTCGCGCACGAGGAGATAGGGCGTGGCGCAAAGCGGGCACGCCTTCGGCACGGGACGCGCCTTGAAGTTGCGATCGCACGCGGGATAGTTTCCGCACCCGTAGAAGGGCCCGAAGCGCCCCTTGCGCACGAGGATCTCCCCGGTCCCGCACTTCGGGCACGTCACGCCCGTGGAGGTCACGGGCTTCGGCGGCCGATAGCGGCAGGTGGGGTAGTTCGAGCACGCCACGTATTCGCCGAAGCGGCCGTGCCGCTTGACGAGATCGTGGGTGCAGGCGGGGCACTTGTCTCCGGTGGGGAGGTCGGGCTTGGCTTCCGCCTTACCGCCCGCCACCTTCACCGCCACCGTGTTGCGACACGCGGGATACGCCGTGCAGCCGAGGAACGCCGAGCCGTCGCGCCCGCTGCGCAGCTTCATCGGGCTGCCGCATTCCTCGCAGGTCTGGGCCTCGAGCTCGGTGACGTCGATGGCGTCCTCTTCGGGCTCGGGGATGTCGACGGTGAAATCGCAATCGGGATAGCCGGCGCAGGCGATGAACAGCCCCGCCTTCCCCATCCGGAGCTTGAGCGGGTGCCCGCTCTTGGGGCAGGCGTCGCCGGGATCGTTCGTGAGGCGGAAGTCGACGAAGCGCTTGCGCACTTCCGAGAGAAGGAGGCCCGCCTTGATCGAGACCATCTTCTTCCTGGCCAGGTCGCGATCCTTGACGAACTTCCCGTCGAACTCGGCCAGCGCCACGCGCCAGTCGAGCTTCCCCTCCTCGACGCTGTCGAGCTCCTCTTCCATCCGGGCCGTGTACTCGGTCTGGAAGAAATCGTCGAAGCCGTCGCGCATCAGGTCGATGATCAGGCGGCCCAGCATGGTCGGCGTGAAGCGGCGATCCTTCTTGCGCACGTACTCGCGGTCCTCGATCTTGCGCAGGATCTCGGCGTACGTGGACGGGCGGCCGATGCCGTTCTCTTCCAGGAACTTCACGAGCGAAGCTTCGTTGAAGCGCGGCGGCGGCTGCGTCTCGTGCCCGTCGGCGGTCGCGCTCTCGAGCTTCGGCGTGTCTCCCTGGGCGATGGCCGGGAGGCGCACCTTCTCCGGATCGCTCTCGCCGTCCGCGTTGCCCTCGCCGTCGGAGGGCTTCTCCTCGCCGTCGGCCAGCTCGCCGTAGACCCGCAGATACCCGGGATCCTTCATCACGGAGCCCGTCGTGCGCAGGCCCGCCAGCGCCGGGGTGCCGGCCTTTCGGGCATCGATCTCCACCGTCGTCACCTCGCTGACCGAGGGGGTCATCTGGGAGGCGATGAACCGATTCCAGATGAGGCGGTAGAGCTTGAGCTCGTCGCCCCCCAGATAGCGCGTGAGCGCCTCCGGGGGAAGATCGAGCGAGGTCGGGCGGATCGCCTCGTGGGCGTCCTGAACGTCTTTCTTCTGCTTGAAGCGGCGTGGCTCGGCCGGAAGCGACTGGGCGCCGTAGGTGCGCTCGATGTGCTCGCGCACCGAAACGAGCGCTTCTTCCGAGACGCGCACCGAATCGGTTCTCATGTAGGTGATGAGTCCGATCGTGCCGCGGTCGCCGATCGCCTTCCCCTCGTAGAGCCGCTGCGCGACCTGCATCGTCTTGCGCACGGAATAGGAGAGCGAGCGGGCGGCCCCCTGCTGGAGCTTGGAGGTGGTGAACGGGGGAACGGGATTCGTGCGCCGCTCCTTGGCCTCGACGGAGACGACCGTGAATTCCGCGCCCGTGAGGTGCGAAACCACGGCCTCGGCCTCGGCCTGATTCTTCAGGCGCGGGTCCGTGCCGTCGAACTTCAGCTTTTCGCCGCCCCAGCTCACGACGCGGGCGGGAAAGCTGGTACCGAGCTTGGAGAGCGTGACCGGGACGGAGAAGTAGGGAACGGGGCGAAAGGCCTCCCGCTCGGTCTCCCGCTCCACGATGATGCGCAGCGCCACGGTCTGAACCCGTCCCGCCGAGAGCCCGCGCCAGACCTTGGACCAGAGGAGGTCCGAGACCTCGTAGCCGACGAGCCGGTCGATGATGCGGCGGGCCTGCTGGGCGTTCACACGGTCCTGGTCGATGACGCCGGGATGCGAGATGGCGCGGCCCACGGCGCTCTTGGTGATCTCGTGGAACTCGGCGCGATGGAAGATCGCGTCGGGCGCTCCCGGTTTCAGGATCTCGTGGAGATGCCAGCAGATGGCCTCCCCCTCGCGGTCGGGGTCGGCGGCCAGATAGATCGTCTCGGCGCCCTTGGCGGCCTTCTTCAGGTCCGCGATGGTCTTCTGCTTGCCGGGAAGGATCTCGTAGGTCGGCTCGTAACCGTGCTCGCGGTCGACCGAGATGCCCTTCTTGGGGAGGTCCCGGACGTGGCCGTAGCAGGCCATGACGGAGAACTCCCGCCCCAGGAACTTACCGAGGGTGGTGGCTTTGGCGGGGGATTCGACGATGACGAGTGACTTTCCCATGAAGGGCTAACCATGCCATGGATGTCAAGACTTTGCCCGGTTCCTCACGAAAAGGGCGCCCGGCAGCGGGATGACGAACCCCTCGAGCTCCAGCTCGAAGAGCGCCGCCGAAAAACGCGCCGCCCCCAGCCCGGCGTGGGCCGCCAGGGCGTCCGGGTCCCTCGGCTCATCGGCGTCGAGGGCCGCGAAGAGAGCCTGGGCGTCGGGGGAGAGCCGGGCGCTGGCGAGTGCCGGAACCGTGCCCTCGCAACTTTCTTCACGCGACCGCAACAGCAGCCCGCGCTCCTGGTCCGGAAGCTCGCCGAGGAGGTCCTCGACCGAGCGCACCAGGATCGCACCGTCCTTCAGCAGGGCGTTGGAGCCGGCGCAGAGGGGGGAGAGGATGGATCCCGGCACCGCGGCCACATCGCGTCCGTAGTCCAGCGCGCAGCGCGCGGTGATCAGCGAGCCGCTCTTCTCGGCCGCCTCGACCACCAGGGTGATGCGGGAAAGCCCCGCGATCACGCGGTTCCGGATCGGAAACTGGTGGGGCTGGGGCGCGGTGCCGAGGGGAAACTCGGAGAGGACCGTGCCCGATTCGAGCATCGCCGCGAAGAGCTTCGACTGCTCCGGCGGGTAGCAGACGTCGGCCCCGCACCCGAGAACGGCGATGGTCGCTCCCCCGGCCTCGAGCGCGGCGGCGTGCGCGGCCGCGTCCACACCGCGGGCGAATCCCGACACGACCACGGCTCCCGCCTCGGCCAGCTGGCGCGACAGGAGGCGGGCGGCCTCCAGCCCCGCGCGGGAAGCGCGCCGGGCGCCCACGACGGCGATGGCGGGGCCCGTGGGAAGCGGCCGGCCGCGCCGGAAGAGAATCGGCGGGGGATCGTTGATCTCCCGCAGAAGCGGCGGATATTCCGGGTCGCACAGGTCGACGAGCACGACCGAGGCCTTTCGGAGACGCTCGAGCTGCCCGGCGAGCCCGGGGGCCTCGTGCGGCTTCAAGAGCGGCGCGACGCATTCCAGCGGCTCCTGCGCGATCTCCAATGCAGCCTCGAGGGTAAGCCCGAGAACTCTTTGTCCCGAGCCTGCGTAGAGCAGGAGCCTCCTCAGCGCGCGTACACTCCGGCCGCGGGCCAGCAAGGCCCATCCGAGTCCTCTTTCGAGATCGTTATGTTCGTTCGACATCGGCATCTTCTTTGCGGGATAAGCGAGGGAAGCTCCGTGACTATAAAGCGATCCGACCTCCTGAACGGACGAAGACCCCCGGCTCGCGTCGCGGTGCTGGCCGCGCTGGCTGGTCTTTGCGTCTGCATCGGCCTCAGCGGCTGCTCGTCGACCCCGAAGAAGGACGATTTCAAGGGGCAGAAGAAATTCGGCGCGGAGATGGCCCGCAAAGGTTTCTGGCGCGAAGCCCGCTTCCGCTTCGAGATCGCGGCCAGCCTTCGCCCCGACGACGCGGAGATCCAGAACGATCTCGCCGTGTCGTACGAGAGCCTGGGGGAAACCGCGCGTGCGCTGACCGCCTACAAGCGTGCCTTGGAGCTCGCTCCGAACGAATCGCACATCAAGCGCAACTACGCCCGCTTCGCCGAGTACTACACCTCGGTGCAGCGCGCCGCCGCACCGGCGACGAGGCCCTGAGTGAGCACCCCTCGAGCCTTTGAGCCTTCGTTCGAACGAACCGAGTCGAAGCCATGACGAACCGAAGCTCCCTTGGGGCCGCCCTGATCACCGCCGGCCTCCTCGTCGCCCTCACCGCACCGTCGCTCCTGGCCAGCGTGAAAGAAGTGAAGCTCAAGCTTCCCCTCCGCCCCAAGCTGGCCGTGACGGGACGCGAGCGCATCTCGCTCGCCCCGTTCCTGGTGGCCTCCAAGCTCACCGAGCGCAAGGACGCCTCGAAGTACAAGGATCTCGACCTCGACACCGAGTTCCGCCGCTACCTGGGCAAGCAGATCGCGAAGCGGACGAAGCTCACCGTCGTCACCATGCCCGCCGACGTGAAGCTCCCTACCACGAGCCTGAAAGAGCTGGGCGAGAACGGCGCCTTCTGGCGCGAGGTGGGCGCGAAGACGGGAGCCGACATCCTGCTGACCGGCATCGTCGATTTCAAGATCGAGGACAAGTCGGGCTACCGGGCGGAGGAATACCGCAGCCCCATCGACGGACGGACTTATTACCGTCAGGTCCTGGTGGAATCCACCGGCTTCACGTTCGAGGTCACCGTCGTGGCCCTGGACGGCAAGACGGGCAACAAGCTCTTCCAGGAAAATTTCAAGGACACCAAGGAGAAGAGCCGGCGCGCGGCGGACGAGCTCCTGGGCCTCTTCGAGAACCTCTTCTCGCTCGAGAACCAGCTCCTCGGCCTTTTCGTGGTGCGGGAGAGGGAAGCGAATCGCTATGTCTTCGATTGAGACCCGCGGGATGGCCGCCGACCGCTCCCGCCCTGTTCCCACTTCTTCCGGCCTGAGGCGCCCTCTCGGCGCGCTGCTGGCGGGAGCCCTGCTCCTGGCGTCGCTCCCGGCGCGGCCCGAGGGGCAGAACAAGATCGTCTACGACTCGTTCTCCTGGTCCACATACAGCTCCACGCACTTCCTCGTGTACCACTACTCCCGCGAGAAGGACACGCTGCCGAAGGTCGTCTCCATGGCCGAGTCGGCCTACGACGAGCTATCGCGCCGGCTGAACTACCAGATCCCCAAGCAGATCCCGCTCATCTATTACGCCACCCATGCCGACTTCGAGCAGAACAACATCATCCTGAATTTCATCCCCGAGGGCGTGGGCGCGTTCGCCGAGCCGGCGCGTAACCGGATGGTGCTCCCCATCGACCTCACCGACGAGAAGCTGCAGGCGCTCATCCAGCACGAGCTCACGCACATCTTCGAGTACGAGATCCTCTTCGGCGGGCGTCTGGGGCGCGCGCTCTCCTCCAACGCGCCCACGTGGTTCATGGAAGGGCTCGCGTCCTACCTCGGCAACGACGAAGACGACAAGGACCGGATGTTCCTGCGCGACGCGGTGAACTCCGACCTCATCCCCCCGATCACGAAGGTTTCGATCGAGGGATATCCCGCGTATCGCTACGGCCACGCCGTGTTCGACTTCATCGAGGCCGAGTGGGGGCGCGACGCCGTACGCGACTTCATCTTCGAGTTCCGCTCGTTCCTGGGACGCGACGTCTCGGTGAGCCTCAAGCGCGCCTTCGAGATCGAGCCCGACGAGTTCGACCTGAAGTTCCGCCGCTATCTGCGCAAGAAATATCTGCCGCTCCTGGCGGTGAAAGGGGAGGCCTCGGAGTATGGCGAGCGGTTCCGCGTCGGCGCCTTCGACCGCCCCTCCTTCGAGATCGGCGCGGCCCCGTCTCCATCGGGCGATTTCATCGCCACGTTGACGACCTACAAGGACGACATCGACATCGCGCTTCTCTCGGTGAAGAGCCGGAAGGTGTACAAGAACCTCTCGCCCGGCCACACCACCCGCTACGAGTACATCGTCGGCCAGTACCTCACCTCGGGCCCCGATTCCGGACGCGACCTCTCGTTCGCTCCGGACGGCGACCGCATCGCCGTCTTCGGGCGGCACGAGCGGGGCCGCAAGCTCCTCATCTTCTCCGCGCGCGGCGGCGGGCTGATCGAGCGCATCCCGGTCGCCCCCGACGTCCCGCTCTCCCCGGCCTTTTCGCCCGACGGCAACACGGTCGTCTTCGCGGGGACCGAGAACAACGCCCGCGACATCTTCGCGCTCGACCTCAAGACGCGCACGGTGCGGAACCTCACCAACGACGCCGTCTACGACAGCGCACCCGTCTACTCACGCGACGGCAAGTACGTCTACCACCAGAAGATGACCTCGGGGCTCTCCAAGATCGTCCGCTTCCCCCTGGAGGATCCCTCCAAGGTCGAGCAGGTGACGTGGGGTGAGGGAAACGACGAGGATCCTTCGCTCTCGCCCGACGGCAAGCGGCTCTATTTCACCTCCTCGCGCGGCGGCATCTTCAACATCTACGGCCAGGAGCTCGAGACGGGTGAGGTCTACCAGTTCACCGACGTCATCGGCGCGGCGCTGGGACCGGCCGCCTTCATCGGCCCCGACGGCCAGGAGAAGATCGCCTTCTCGGGCTTCCAGGCGGGGCGCTTCCAGCTCTATCTCGCCGACGCCAAGAAGCCGGTCAAGAAGCTCGACGAGAAGGCGCTTCCCCCCAGCCTGCTCACCGCCACCAGCATCACCGCCGGCTTCGTGCCCGCGGTGGAGGTGACGATCGACCCGGAGAAGACGACGCGCCCAAAGGGTTTCAAGCTCTTCCTGGAGAACGCCAACGTCCTCGCCGGCATCAACTCGGACCAGACCTTCGTCTCGCAGATCCAGCTCCTGTTCTCGGACGTGCTCGGGAACAAGCGCGGGCTCTTCCAGTTCGATTCGGTGTCCACGTTCTCGAACTTCCGCTTCGCCTACTTCAACCTCTCGAAGCGTTTGCAGTGGGGCATCCAGCTCTACGACACCCGCACGTACTTCAACGCGATCGACACCTCCACGGGCGACATCGTGAGGGACCGCCGTTTCTTCAAGGAGACGGGGCTCACCATCGATGGGGTCTACCCCATCTCGCGCTACACCCGCTTCGAGGCCAACGTGGGCTTCATCAGCCGCACGCTCGACGTGCCCTACTACGTGAGCAACGCGGCCGGGAATCAGTTCCAGTTCGTCCCCGAACGCACCGACAACGCGCCCACGGCGGGCGTCGGGTTCTCGTACGACACGAGCCGCTACCGGAGCTTCGGGCCGCACAGCGGCAACCGCCTCGACCTCCACTTCCAGTACACGCCCGACCTGAAAGACGGCGGCTCGCTCACGCGCGACGTCTTCGTCGATGCCCGCCAGTACATCCCGATCTCGCGCCGCTCGCTGCTCGCCTTCCGCGTGTTCGGCGGGATCTCGGACGGGAACGCGCCGACCGTGTTCTATTTCGGCGGCTACGACACGCTGCGGGGCGTGGACTTCCGGACCCAGATCGGGAATCGCGTCTTCTACATGAACGCCGAGTTCCGCTTCCCTCTCATCGACGTGGTGGCGACCCCGTTCGTCGTGCTCCAGGGCGTGCGCGGGCACATCTTCCTCGACGTGGGCGGCGCCTGGCTGAAGGATCAGCCCTTCCAGTTCTGGGACGGCGGGGAGCGGCGTCTCAAAGACGGCATCTCGGCGTACGGGGCCGGCTTCTCGGTCTATTTCCTGGGCCTTCCCTGGAACGTCGACTTCGCTCGCCAGTGGGATTTCCGGAGCTCCCTCTCGGACTTCACGACCCAGTTCTACGTCGGCTACACCTTCTAGGAGCCGAACGCCGCTAGATCTCCCCGCGACGGAGCCGCCGCGTCGCGGGAAGGGAGGCGGTTATGCTTCCCTCATCCATGAATCTCATCGGCCAAGTGGTCGGCAAGTACCAGATCGAGCGCCTCATCGGACAAGGAGGCATGGGAGAGGTGTACGCGGCCACCGACACGGTCCTTCATCGCGCGGTCGCATTGAAGCTGATCGCGCAGATGAATACCGGGGAGGAGCAGGCGCGGGACCGCTTCATGCGCGAGGCTCGGGCGGTCGCGCGGCTGGAGCACCCGAACATCGTTCGCGTCTACGACGCCGGTCAGATCGGTGACGTCCCCTTCATCGCGATGGAATATCTCGAGGGAGCCAGCGGAAGAGACTTCCTGCGTCCATCGATACCGCTCGCGCTGCGCCTGGAGCTGATCGCCCAGATCTGCGACGGCCTGGGCTACGCGCACCGCAAGGGCGTGGTCCACCGCGACATCAAGCCGGGCAACGTGATCGTCGTCGATTCGCGGCTCGCCAAGATCATCGACTTCGGTCTCGCGCGCCTGCACGACGATCGGCGCGACCTGACCCAGGGCCAGATCATCGGGAGCGGTTCGTACATGTCCCCGGAACAGCTCGACGATCCCGCCTCCGTCGGAGCGGCGAGCGACCTTTTTTCGCTCGGAAGCGTCCTGTACGAGACCGTGTCGGGGAAGCCGCCATTCAACGGGGCGACTCTCGCCGAGACGATTCTCAACATCGTGCGCAACCCTCCCCTCGGCCTGCGCGAGCTCGCTCTCGTCAGCCCGCCGGCGCTTCTCGCGCTGATGGAGCGCTGTCTCGCCAAGAAGACGTCCGATCGACCCGGAACCGCCGAGGAGATCGCCTTCGAGATCCGCGCCGTCGCCGCGTCGCTGCCCCACGCCGGGGACCAGCCGGCGCGGAGCGCAGTTTCTTTCGAAGAGGACCGGACGTTCCGACTCGCGAATCTCGTCATCCAGACACCGGATGAGCCCATCGCATCGGCGCTCGAAAAGGATCCGACCTGGCCGGTCCCTCCCGAGGATCTTCCAACCCCTTCCGGATCTCACCCGCGGATTGCCGATTCTTTCGTCCCGGCCCCGGCGCCTCCATTCGCCGCGCTCCCCGAAAGGTCCGTCGCGCTCTATGGATTCGACTCGGCGACCGAGGAACCTCTCCCGTCCTCGTCCCCCGAAGAGACCGTGCACGAACGAGCGCTGCCGCCGGCGCCTGGTCGCTCGCGCTCGCTCCTGCTCTGGAGCGTGGCGTCCTTGCTCGTCGCCCTTGGCGTCCTCGGCTGGGTGTTCGCGTCCAGGACGAATCGCCCCGCGGCAGATTCGCGTCCCCTCTCCGTCCCCAAGCCGTTTGCCGCCGCCGCCGTGGATGGTGAATCGAGCGCTCCGCGTTTCGTCTCCTCGAGCCCGCCGGATCGGGATCTCTCCCTGGCGTTCGGAACGTCCGCCGAGTTCGTCGTGTCGGCGACGGGAGTGGGGGACGCCCCGCTCCGCTGGTATCTGAATGACGAGGCCGTCGCGACGGGAAATCGCTACCTCTATCGCGCCACTCGTTCCGGCGTCCGTGATTTCGTCTCGGTCTCGTGCCTCCAGCCGGGCAGCTCCACACCGATCGTAAGGATCTGGTATGTCAACGTGACCCGCTGAATCAGGAACGGACGAAGAGAGCCACGGCCGCCGCGCTCGTGAGGACGAATGCCACGACGCCGAGCCAGAGGATCCACTGCGAGACCCGCGGGCTTGCGGCCAGGACGCTCATGAGGCCGGCATCCGCAGGCGCTGGAGGGGGGACGTCGGGCTGTACGATCGGTATCCGCGCCGCGGTCAGCCATTCGCTTTCCGCTCCGCGCCCGATGTCTTTCTCAAGCTCCAGCGCGATCGAGGAAGGCGTCAGATCACGGAGCGCCTTGGCTCGCGGCCGGGCTGGAAACACCTTGGTCCGGACCACGAAGACTCCCTCCTCCTCGTCGATGAGCAGGTCCCGCGAGCTGCTCGCGCGGGGAGCCGGCGGATGCAGCCGCCGGAGGTGCAGCAGGCCGTCCACCATCTGATGAGAGTCGGGACGTCCCGCGAGATCGGGCGATAGGAGCCGCAGGACGAAATCCTTGACCGAAGGATCGATTCTTCCGCGGGCAGGGTCCACGACGAACGC
This sequence comes from Thermoanaerobaculia bacterium, assembly GCA_039919545.1. Classification (GTDB taxonomy): domain Bacteria; phylum Acidobacteriota; class Thermoanaerobaculia; order UBA5066; family UBA5066; genus JBDSFL01. The sequence goes on from JBDSFL010000037.1 coordinate 12,358, forward strand.
GGGAAGTCCGCCCCGTCGATGGGCCTTGTTGATCTCCGCCGGCGTGGCTCCCGTGAAGGGTTTCTGAGCCGTGAGCCACTCGAAGAGCAGGACGCCGAGGGAGAAAACGTCGCTCCTGGGGTCGCGAGCGCCGGCGGCTCCGCGTTCGGTGAGCTGCTCGGGCGACGCGCATTCCAGTCGTCCCAGGAAATTTCCGACCGCGGTCAGCTCCTCGTCCGGCTCGAGCTCCTTGGCGACACCCAGGTCGATCAGCCGCGGATTCAGGCCTGACCGTCGCGCCTCGACGAGCACGTTGTCGAAGGCCACGTCGCGATGGATCGCCCCGAGGGCATGCAGCGCGGCGAGACCCGAGGCGATCCCGTGGGCGAGCCTCAGGACGTCCGAAACGGGAGCCGTCCGCGACTCCGAGAGCGGACGTCCCTCGATCCATTCCATGATCGCGTAGGAAGTGTCGTCCTCGAGCTCGCCACAGCCGAAGAGCGTGGGAAACGCCGGATGACGGAGGCGAGAGAGGAGGCGGCACTCGCGTCGAAATCGCTCTCGCGGACGAAAGGCGGGGTCCACTCCCTCCATCGCGTAAACCTTGACGGCCACCGGTGGGCCGTTCTTGATCTGTCCGCAGAAAACCTGGCCGGAGACACCCTGCCCCACCACCTCGCCCAGGATGACTCTGTCGAGGGGAAGGCCGAACCGGTACGTCACGAATGGCGAATCAGAAGGAGGGTGCCGAACGGACGGGATGGCTCGCTCGTCTTCGATTCGATTCGATGCGCACTCCGTTCCGGCGGCAGCACGAGGCGATAGAGGAGCCAGAGCAGAGCTCCGAAGGCGAGCAGGATCCCCAGGACCACGAGAACGATCGTGACCGGCGAGGTTCGGTGCGTGACCGGATGAAAGGACGTCGTTCGATAGGAAGCCGAGTCGGGTGAGACGCGCTGAGCCTCTTCCGACGCGCTCTTGACGTAGCCGTAAACGATGCGTCCGCCGGGAGAGGGACGCATCGGAGCGACGGAGCGGCCCCGGGCGCTCACCTCACGAGGGGACGCCCCCCCCGGTGTCGTTTCGGGTTTTCGGCTCGTCCTGGGCATGGCCGGAACCGGAGGGTCGACGGCGATCGCCTTGGGCTCGTAGGGTTCAGGCGCATCGACCCCGAGAGCCTGCTCCGTGCCGCTGCCCGAAGAGGTTTCGTCGGCGGGTTCGGGCGGAGCCTCTGCCTCCCAGGCGATCTCGACAGGGGGCTCGTGCACGTCGGGGTTGGGCGGCGGGATTCCCGAGCTTCCGGAGACCGCCTGCTCCACGACGGGAAGAGGAAGGTTCGAGACGGTGGTCGAATCAGGTTCCAGTCCCGCCTCGGAGGCGCCCCTCTGGAGGAAGTCGAACCGGTCGATGACCTCGTCGTAGCTCTGCGGGCGGTCCCTCGGATCGCGCGCGAGCATCCGGCGCACGATGTCTTTCAAGGGTTCGGGAACTTCCGGAAGTCCGGCCGGGGGGCGCATCGGGAATTCTCGCGGCTGCTGATGCGCGACGACCCACTCGTAATAATTGCCGGTCCGCTCGGTGCGGATCGGGTATTTGCCCGTGAGCATCCGGTGGAAGATGACGCCCAGCGAGTACACGTCGCTCTGCCAGTCGACCTTGAGCGAGGAGAACAGCTCGGGCGAGGCGAAGCTGAACTTCCCGAGGAACTGCCCCGTCTGGGTCTGGCTCTCGCGCCCGGTCGTGCCGACCGTGAGGAGCTTCGCGACACCGAAATCGAGGATCTTCACCAGCCGCTTCTGGTTCTCGAGGATCACCATGATGTTGTTGGAGGAAAGGTCACGGTGGAGCACGCTCTTGCGCTTGAGGTACTTGAGCCCCATCGCGGCCTGCATCATCAACGGCAGGAGCTCGGGGTAGGGCATTCCCTCGAACGCGCGGAAATCGACGCCGTCGAGGTACTCCATGATGATCGACGGAACACCCTCCCGGGTTCTCACGATCTCGAAACACCGCACGATGTTTCGATGATTGAGCGCGGAGAGGATCTCGTTCTCCTGCAGGAACCTCCGCTGGAGGTCGGGGTCGTGCATCCGCTTGGACATGACCTTGATGGCAACCGGAAGATCGGCGCGGATGTCGTGTCCGAGGAAGACGACGCCCATGCCCCCTTCTCCGAGCACACGCTGCACCGAGTAGTTCTCGAATTCGGGCGGCCGGAGTGCTGCGTTGGCCATCTGTCCTCGGCGATCAAATTCTCGGCATCAAAGGGCGCGACCCTTGATTGGTTCAGCTTTTCTTGGCGGGCTTCTCGGCAGGGGCGGTCTTCTCGACGGCGACGGCGGCCGGGATCGCTTCGGGTTTCGGATCCGACGCGAACAGCGCGGGCGGCTCGTTCGTCGTCGCAGCGCAGCGGAAACCGAGGTCGGCGTCCCGGCGGTCGGCGGAGCGTCTCTCCCGGTGCATCACGGGGAGGGGTTTTCCCTCCGACATCACCGCCGGGCTCTTCGAGCCGCCGCGCACGACGCGGAAGGTTTCGGCCGGGATTCCGAGAACGGCCTTGTCGTCGTTTCCTGGATACGCCTTGAACCACGAGCTCGTCCAATCGAACACCGGACCGACCATCCCGAGCACTCCGTAGGGGCTCGCGAGCTCGGGAAATTGATTGACGGGACCTTCCCGGAACGGACTGAATGCCTTGCGGAACTTGGAGGGACCGTTTTCGTACGGAAGCTCCAGCCCTTCAGGCCCGCGAGCCGCCTTTTCCCACTCGATCTCGGTGGGCAGACGCTTACCCAGCCAGCGGCAGTAGGCGTCCGCCTCGGCGTAGGCGACGCCGCTGACGGCGAATTCGGCTCGGGCCGGATCCATGATTCCATCCTTCCACGTCGCCGGGGCCTTCTGTCCGGTGGAGAAGACGAACTGCCGGTAGCGCTCGTTGCTGACCTTCATCCGGTCGATGTAGAAGAGCGGAAGGCTCGCGCTCTTGTCCTTAGGACGCGCCTCGGGAGGAGAGCTCGCGCCGAGGATGAAACGTCCCGCGGGGACCACCTGCAGCCCTTCCCAGAGTGTCTTTCGGGTCTGCTGGACACTTTCCCGCGACTTGGCCAGGGCCGCCTCCGCCGCGGTCTGAGCGGGGATGATCACGAGAGCCTTCTCGAGGTTCTCGATGGCCTCGAACTGCTTCCCGGCTGCCGCTGCCGTGGAGGCGCCCCCCACCAGCTTCTCGACGTGGGCTTGCGCCGCCTTCAACGTTTCCGGAGCCTTCGTGTTGGACGGGAACTTCGCCGCGAACTCCTTGGCGATCGCGTACATCGCCGCATGGTTGCCGCGCTCGCGCTCGCGCTCCAAGTCCGCCTCCAGCTTACGCCGGATCTCGTCGATGTCGCTGATGGCGTCCTGCGCCGTACCTGGATCCGGATATTCGCGCCTCAGATCCTCGAAGAGCTTTCGCGCTTCCTCGAACCGGCCCGCCGTGTAAGCGGCCGTGGCCTCACGCATGGCGACGGCGTTCTTCTCCAGGATGTCCTGATACTTCCGTTCGGCGAACTCGGTCCTGGGGAAGTTGAAGAGCATGCGGTTCACGTCCGAAAGGGCGTCCTTGTAGTTGCCCTTCAGCATGAAGCCGTCGATGTTGTTGCGAAACGTCTGGAAGATTTTCTGCCCGGCGACGTCGTCCATGGCGACCCGGGAATAGCGCGTCTGCAGGCGAACATACGTTTCGAGGGCAACGGGCTCATCGGGAAAATACCGGAGGAGATTGGCCATCTCCGTCTGCGCGGAGTTGATGTCGCTGGCTTCCATTCCTTGGATGGTGAGGATTCGCGCGCGGAACGACTTGTCGATCTTCGTTCGCACCCGCTCGCGGTCCGGAAGCTCGGGGGGCGGCGGCATCGACCGAATCTCGTCGAAGCTCCGCTTGGCCTCGAGGAAGTCGCCCGCGTCGGCCTGGCTCTCCGCGAGCCGGAGCATTCCGACCGCGTCCGTGATCCGAGACCGGATCGCTTCCGACGTGACGCCCGCCAGCTCGCGCCCCTTGGCCGCCAGCGCCACCACCGGCGCCTTCGCCGACGAGGGGAGCGAACGCTGATAGGAAGGACTGAGGTCATAGCACTTCCGAAAATGCTCGATCGCCCGTTGCTTGTACTCGGCCGTGGGCTTGACCTCGTTGAGCAGCGCGTACGCGAAGGCGAGCTCGAAGTGACCGTCGGAGTCCCGGTCGTTGCCGGATATGTAGATCCGGAGATCCTCGACCGCGCCCGGAAGGTTTCCCTGCTGACGCTTGGCGATCCCGGACAACAGGTAGGCGGACTTCTGTTCTTCCATCCGGAAAGGAACGGTTTCGGTCTTCTTCGCGGTCTCGACGGCCTGTTGCGACCGGGACCGTTGAACCGCTTCGAGGGTCGGTGCGAGCAGTGCCGACGAGAGTGCAAAACCGATCGAGACAGATCTGAACAATGGGTATCGAGTCTTCGTCACGAACATCCTCCGAACAGGTTCTCCGTATCTTAGCGGAGATGCCGTCTGTCGGGTTCTGCTCATCGGCTTGCGGAAACAGGGCAGAGGCCGCACGATCCGATCCCTGGGAGGGAGAACCGCTTCTACCGGCTGGCCGGACGGGGGCTTCGGGAAGCCTCGGTGAGAGCGATCCTCAGCCTCTCTGCCGTCTCGGCGGCCACGGTCTTGATGCGCATGTCGTGATCCGCCTCACGCGGCTCGAAGCCGCCATCCGTGGCCACGTAGGTGGTGTTGTGAGCGCCGCTTCCTGTGGACGAGAAGTCGACGACGATCTCACCATCCTTGAGGTTCCGGACGCTGACGAGATAGACACGGTGCTTTCCCTCCTGCTGCTGGGTCACCTGCAGGAGGTAGTCGGCGAAGCGGGTGAGGCCCTGCCACTCGATCGCCTTGTAGTTGGGACGTTCGGCGGAGACGGCCGCTCCTGCCTGACGTATGGCGACGGTGCTGTCGACGAACTTGAGGCCGCCGCGGCGCAGCTCGTTGGTGAAGGCCTTCTGCGTCGGGGACTCGATCGGCCTCTCCTCCGTGCCGACGCGCTCGGTCCGTTTCTCCTTGCTGCTTTCGGCGTGGAGGCTTCCCGAAGACGAGGACGATCCCGCGCTGGTGTTCCAGCCCACGACCGAGCGCCCGCTCGAGGCCCCGCCCGCCTGCACGTCGACGTGCTCGGTCTCGCGCTCCTGGTAGCTCGTGGCGATCTCGGCGTCGAGCTGCCGGTCCCAGAAGAGCACGAATCGGGGCGAGCCCTGCTCGGCCAGCGCGCTGCGCAGGCGATCCCAGCCGGGCTTCGGGCCGTTCTGTCCCGCGGGCGCGAGCACCTCCGGCTCCCCTTGGCGATACGTCTGCGCGGCCGCGGGCCCGACGGAGAGAGCGAGAAGGGCGATCCCGAGAAGGGCCGGTGATTTCCGCATCGTCGTTTCTCCTGTCAGGGCGCGAATTCGAGGTAGTACTGTGAGGCCTTGTCCGCGCTGAACGAGGATTCCTCGTACGAGCCCACGGAGCGCGGAGCGACGATCACCGTCAGCCACGCCGAAGGGCTCTCGACGGGGTGCAGGTCCTGGTCCAGGAAGACGGCTCGTGCCCGGAGCACGACTTCGCTTCTTCCGCAGTTGACGATCCCCGCGGTCACCTTCAGCGTCCCCGTCGGCGTGCGCCGCGCGAAGAGCGACTGCACGATGACGCGCTTGTAGAGTCGCCGGTCGCCGATCAGGACGGCCCCGAGAGGAATCTCGGAAATCGATCCGTAAGCGATCGCCACGAGCGCGGGCCCCGGCTTCCTGTTCTTCGCGAGTGCGTCGTAGTCGCACTCGAGCCCGAACTGCGGAGCGCCGGCAGGGGCATGCGAGCAGCCAGCGACGAAACCGGCGAGGCCGATGGCCACGACGAGACCGCATGGGCCCAGCACCCGAGTTCGGGCAAGAGTCCTGCCCCCGGCCGTCATCCCCATCACGACCCTTTCTCCGCCGGCATTTCGGGGATCAGGTTCAGGAGTTCGTTGCGAAAGGTGGCGTCGCGGCTCTGGTTCCTGCTCATCACCTTGCGTTTCTCCTTTTCCGTGAGGTTGCTCGCGGCGGGGTTCACGGCGGCGCCTGGAAGGCGCGAGAGCACGACCCGGCAGGGGCCGGTTCGCTTGTCGAGGAGGATCTGCCCGCGGCTCAGCTGCGCGTCGTCGAGCCGCAGCTCGTCGCGGGCGGCGGCGCCGTCGGTTCTGAGGAACCCGCCGTAGATCAGCGACGGGAGCGTCTCCCAGTAGCGGTTGTCCGCCTTGGGCTCGGCCGCCGAAGAGAGCAGGCCGAAGACGAGCGAGCCGATCGCGAAGGCGCCTCCCGCGATCGAGCCCGCCATCGCCATGTTGGCGTCGGTCGCGGCGCGGGCGACATCGAGCGCGGCGTTGGCGCCCGCCAGCATCGCGCCCGATGCGTCTTCCGTTCCTTCCTTGAAGCTCGCCTTTCCCTTCAGCACGACGTCGACCGGGCGGCCGCCGCGCGTGGTCGCCTGGAACGAGACGTCGGCGAGAGGAGCCAGGGGGAACGGCCGCGTCCCGGCGACGTAGTCGAAAACGGGATTCGGCCCGCCACCGGACAGAGCGGAGCTTTCTTCCCGCGCGCCGCCGCCTCGCCCACCAACACCCCGCTCGGCCGAGGGCTGGGCGATCGGGGCCGCGGCCACCACCACGGGCGCCGGGGTGGGAACGACCGGGGGAGGCGGCGTGGGCGCGGGCGTGGGAACCGGCGTCGGAGGCACGTACGCCGCGATCGTGAGCGGGGCGATCGTGGGAAGGCCCGGCTTGCCGGAAGCTCGGCGCGGAACCGGGGTCGGCACGAGCGTCGGCGTCGGAGTCGGCACGGGGCGATTGGTCAGCGACCATTCGAGCGGGGTGATCGACGCGAGCGTGGCGATCCTGGCCCGGCCTCCGCGGCGGGAATCTCCTCGTGAGGCGGGCTGAGATTTTTCCCCGGTCGCGGACGCGGCGGCCGGCTCGGGCGTCGGGGTGGGCGGAATCGGCGTGGGCTCGGGCGTGGGCTCGGGCGTGGGTTCGGGCGTGGGCTCGGGTGTGGGCTCGGGTGTGGGGGTCGGCGTCGGAAGAGGCGGCGCGGTGCGGGTGACGACGTTGAAGCGCGGGTTGAGGCTGGCCGTGAGGTACGGGGCGTCTCGCGAGCCCGAGATCATGAGCTTCTCCTCGTATTTCCCGCCCGTCGACTTCCTCGGGCTGCTTCCCGCCTCGAGAAGGGCCAGCGTGTCGTCCCCCTCGCCGGGAAGGAGGATGTCTTGCTGCATCTTCCGTGCGAGCTGGAAGAAGTTCTGGGCGGTGCTTGCGTCGCCATCGCACTTGGCGGACCAGCCCGCGAGCAGCGTCATCAGGCCGAAATCGCTCTGGAACTCCTCCGCCTCGGACAGCGTGTCCTGAAACTCGGCGTTTTGAAACGACGCACGGGCGTTCTGGTAATCCCCTTCCGCGAGATACAGGAGCCCCCGGTAATAGAACGTCATCGAGCGTTCGTATGGCTCTCCCTTGAAGTCCTTCACGCCTTCGGCGCTGAACTTGGACCGCGCTTTCTTTGCGGAGGTCGTGCTCGCGTAGATCGCATCAATGCGGGCCCGGCTTCCGTCGAGCGCACCGGCGGCGATGTCCAGGCGACCCAGCTTGAGCGCCTCGATCGCGAGCCGGTCGAAATTGAGGACCGCTCCCCATTCCCCTTCGTCGTAGAGACGCGAGACGTAAGGCTGAAGCTGAACCGGCACGCGCTTGAGCAGCTTCTCGCGCGTCGGGTCGGGAGCCTTCAGCGCGGCGCTCCACGCCGGCCCTCCGATGAGGGAGAGCGCCAGGAACGAGGCGACGGTTCCCCGAACCCGTCTCACTGCAGCCTCAACGGTAGATGACGTCGTCGGCCGCGGCCCGCTTGAACTCGTAGATGCCGCTCCAGGCGATCACGCCCGACTCCAGGTCGATCATCTCGAAGATGATCTGGTTGTAGCGCTCGACGACGCCGGAGCGCGGATCCCGGCTGTCCAGGGTCGAAATGGTTCCGCCCAAGCGATAGTCGGCTCCCGCCTGCGCACGGGTCATTCCGGTCGTTCCCACGTCCGTCGCGCCCTGGCGTTTCAGGTCGCGCTCGGTGGCGACCATCTTGGCGTACTCGCGGCCGACGAAGGTCAGGCGTCCCTGCGATGAGCGGTTCAGCTCGACCCGCAGCCGATCGGTGATGAGCCGCCGGTTGATGATCTGCGAGCCCTCGTTCCGGAAGTACTGCTCGTCGATGATGATTCGCGGCGGCTTGGGCAGCCCATTCAGGAACGGCGCGGCCATCAGGTCGCGCCCCATGCGGTTCGTCATGGAGACGATGTCCTGCCCCTCGATGCCCGTTCCCGTCACGAGCCCCTTGCTGTCGACAGGCATGTCGCGCGCCTTGACGCCGTTCACGTTCTGGAGCTGGCCGCCGCCGTCGCTTGCGCAGCCCGCGACGGCGAGAGTGGCGAGGAAGGCACCGATGAATCTCTTCATGATTTCCTTCTGGGAAGGCCTCGGACGGAGCTCGAAGCTGCGCCGCCTCCGGTCGACCCTGTTCATCCCTAATTTTTCAAAGAAGGCTACTGCACCGGGTTCGCCGAGTCCAGAACCGAAGAGGAGTCGGACGCGATCACGGGAACGTGATCTCGAGGTTGGTGCGGGACTGCGTTCCGGCTTTGTCCTTCACCGTACATGTCACTGCAAACACGTGCCCGGCTCCGTACGTGTGAATGGCGATCCGGTCGGGACCAGAGTCCGCGCCGTCCCCGAACGACCAGCTGTACTCGAACGGAGCCACCCCTCCGATGACCTCACCCGCGGTGAAGGTCACCTTGCGTCCCAGGGTGCTGGTCGTGATGGCGTCGATGAAGAGAGCCGCGTCACCGGGTCCGACGACGCGGATCGGAATCGATTTCGTGAGGTTTCTATTTGAATTGACGACATCTGTCGCGAGGCACTTCGCCATCTTGAGACCCGAGAGCTCGTAGCGGTGCGCGGGTGATCTCTCGCTCGAGTCCGCACCGTCTCCGAATGTCCATCGATAGGTGAAGCGGCCGCTCTCGTTCACGGCGACTGCCGAAAAGGCGATTTCGGAGGTTCCCGCCGTGGTGCCCAAGGGCTTCGGCAGCGGGGCGGCAGCAAGTGAAAGTCGCATCGCGGTGTTGCCGCTCACGTCGGGACTCATTGCAACATAGCTTCCGTCGCTGGTTCCCTGGTCATTCAGGACTCCATAGGCCACGTAGTCCGAGCTTCCGCTCACGCTCACGACGGCAAACCCGTGCTCGATGTGGAGCGTCTTGAGCGGCTCGTTGAATTGGAAAAATGCGCCGCCTTTCAAAGTGAAAGTCGGAGGATTCCATTCGAAGGGCCCCGTGCCGTCCACTGCGTTGAAGAATTGCACCTTGTACGTGACTTCATCCGGATCCCCGAAACGTGCATCCGCGATGGCCAGATTCGAACGGGTCTTCGTGTTGTCGTCTTGCACGAGACCGTAGACCCATGCGTTTTCCGTGGCCCAGGATCTTGGAGGAACCGCGGGGTAGGCGAGCCCGAATGTGCCCTTTCCGTCGCCTGTTTTCGAGTATGTACGGACATACGCTACGGCGCCGTCAACGGCAAGGGTTCCGATCGCATTGTCGAGGGCAACCGGGATTCCGAGGGCGGCGAGATAGGCAATGCCGTCTGGCATCCGGAGCTGCCGCCGCGGTCCCAGGAGGATCGCCGCGGAGCCCGGTCCGCCCGAGTCCGAGTCCCGGGGAGTAAAGGTGAGCACGACGCGCACCGGCTTATCGGAAGGGTTCGCAAGGATGAGCTCGCTCGTATAGTTTGCGATTTTCAAGATCGCGGGAATGAGGCCCACGGACCCGTCGCCGTTGGAGGTGTATGGCGTGACGAAGCTCCCGTCGTTGGTTTCGTTGTCGTTCAGCACCCCATAGGAGAAAAACCGAGCGTTGCTCGATTCCGCTCTCTTCACGACTGCGAATCCGTTCGAAAGGGGGGACCTGAGGCTCAAGACCTCATTCTCCTGCTTGAACGATTTCCCGGCCTCGAGGGTGTACGGGAGCGGGTCTCCGGCCTTCGATCCGGCCTCTTCGGGTGCGGAATTCTCGCGCGCGCCATCTCCGTTGAAGAGCTGCACCGAAAAGGTCCTTGAAATCGCCGGTTCGGACAGGCTCCCCACGAGAGCCAGATTCGACCGAAGCGATGAGTCCTGTCGGAGGCCGAAGATCGTGACTTGATCGCTCGAGGAGTCGCTCGCGCCGAAGCCTCGTGCGAACGTTCCGACCCTACCTGCACTGTTGAAGCGGCTCGAAGTACGCGAGCCCGCAAAGACCCGGTTTTCCAACGATGCGTCGAGATCCTCGAAGGTGACCAAGAGCGTTCCGACGGTGTTGCTTCCACGCGGGCCCGCCCACGTGTCGTAACCGTTTTCTCGAAGGGTGTCGATCAGACTCTCGATTCGAAGCTCGTGCTTGTTCTCGAGCGACGTATCCTCGGCGTACCTGGGCGAATTCGGCTCAGGAGTGATCGTCAGTTTCGGTCCTGGCGCGGCATTGTTCGAGTCCTGATAGACCAGCGAGACTCGGGTCTTGCTGTCGGCCCGATTCACGGCGACGAAGTCCGACGTGTAGTGTCGTTTCGGATCTTCAGGATTGAAGTCGATCACGACCGGAATCTGCAGTTTGATCGGGTTCGCTTTGCCCGCCGTCACGTTGACGGGTTTCGCGGTGCTGGCGACGGACGGTGTGCTGCAGGGACTTCCGACCTCGAGCGTCACCGTCCTGGATTCCGCGAAGACGTGATACGCGGGAGTCGTGGTGGCGGGCTCGCCTTCTCCGAAATTCCACGTCCGGGTCGTCGGGTGGTTCGTCGACGTGTCGCGGAAGGTCACGATCTGGCCCGGTAGCGGATTTCGTGGACTGAACGTGAAGGAAGCGACCGGGGCGGGCTGCGAGGCGTCGGACGCGAGGGAGACGCGGAACGTGAATGGGTTCCCGAGGGAAACGGGCGATCCCGGCGCGGTCTGAAGAAGCGTGCCCGTGACGCTCCCTGCGGCACGGCACGGTCTCTGAGTCGCCGTCACGCAAATCTTTGCCGTCGTTTTTCCTGGCAAGAACTGGATCGTGCCGGGCGTGGCCTGACACCCCGATGCGAGGTCCCCGGAGTCCGTGTAGTCCTGGCCAGCCAGCGTCCCATCCCCGGGGGTGAGCCCATAGCCGATCGAGAGAGACGCGTCGGTTCCCGGAACCTGGACCGGATTGCTGAGCGTCGCGGTGACGAAGTCGCTCGTTCCCTGAGTCAGCGAAAGCTCTCCGGGAGCCACGGACACCGTGGCGGAAGCCTCCCAGAGCAGCGCTTGCGGGGGAAGGGACTCGTCGTAGGGCTGGGCAGGCGACGTCGACACCTCGGCGAGCGTCGCGCTCGAAAGATCGATGGCGTAGAGCTTCGTGTCGGTGCCGGAGGGCCTTCCGAGAAGATAGGCGTACCCGCTGTAAGGCGGCAGCGACACGGGTGGTGGGAGAAGGCCGCTGAATGTCGACGTGCTCGTCCCGGTCTTCTTGGCGTTGTTGCCCTTCTGCACCGCTATTTGTGTCGTTGTGGTGCCGTAGGAGACGACGACCTGGCGTCCGCTCGGCGGGTCGAAGGCTGAGATCACCTTGTCGTTCGGGCCGGTCCCGAGGGCCTCGCTCACGTCCGAATAGCTTCCGGTGTCGCCCGCCACCGTGAACTTCACGAAGCTCACCTTGCGCGTTTCCGTGCCTTCTCCGGCGATCATCGCCACCCAGAATTGGCCGTCCGCTTCGGCGGGCCCGGCCCCGAGGTACTGGTACGTTCTGCCCCCGTCGAGCTTGTTCGTCGTACGGCCGCCGAGCTCTCGCAGGATTCCATTTTCCGACGGGTAACCGAGGAAGGCGGTCTGCTTTTGCCCCCCCACCACGATGACGCCACGGTTCGCAGAGGGCGCTGACTGGGCGCGATTGAACCCGACACCGATCTGCCCGAACGTGTTCGTCGAGACGTCGATACCCGAGACGACGCCGGCCGACCGGATCACCAGCTTCCCGCCGGTGCTGACGAATTCCACGACAGTGATCGTCTTGACGCTGCTGCGATAGAAGGCCATGAGATACGTGCTCGCGTCGATTCGCGTGGCATTCATTCCGTTCTGGTTGTCGCTCACCCCCGTGTTCTGGGGATTCAGGATCCCGTTCGGCGCCTTCAAGGCATCCTCGACAGCGGTCGAGGCGAAGGTGATGGGGCTCGAGGCGCTGCCCACGCTTCCGTCTCTGAGGGTCGAGGCGACCCGGAAGATCGGTGTGGGATTCGACGTATAGGCGAGGTCGTAGATCCGGTCGACCATCCCAAATTGAATGAATGGCAGAAAGATCGACGTCGCCGTGTACGGGTGCGTCACCACCGGGGCAGGCGCCGTTCCGTTGACGGTCGCCACATACCCCTTGACCAGTCCGGGCGAGTGGAGCCTGACCTCGGCGCGCAGGCTTTGTGCCCCGAGAAACAGAGACAGAAGCGCGATCCGCCGCGAGGCGGTCATCCGCGTGGAACACGAAGCGATCATCAGGTCCTCCTGCTCGCGAGCTGGTCCATGAGATCCACGGCGCTCGCCGCCGTGGGCCGGTCTGACGGATCCTTCGAGACGAGCCGCTGGATCACCCAGCGAACGTCCTCGGGAGCCGACTCGGGGAACGAGACCTCCGTGGCGCGGTGCATCCCCAGCACTTCGAGGGTGTTCACACGCTCGAATGCGGGACGGCCGAACGAGAGATAGTAGAAGACCATGCCGAGCGAGTAGACGTCGCTCGGCGCGCCGGCGATGAATCCCTCGCACTGCTCCGGAGAGATGAAGTGCGGCTTGCCGACGATCTCGTCCGTGCGGCCCGGAAGAGAGAGATCCCGAGCGTCCCCGAAGTCGATCAGCCGGTACCGCTGGCCCCGGCGCGGGCTCAGGATCCCGGGTGAGATGCGCAGGATGTTCTCGGGGGAGATGTCGCCGTGCGCGAGCCCTTCCGCGTGCACGGCCGCGAGCGCCGACGCCGTCGACCGCACGAGGTCGAAGACCTCGGCTTCCGGCAGCGCGCCGTCGCTCTGGACGATCTCCTTGAGGTTCTGCCCTTCGACGTATTCCATGAGGATGTACGGGTGCCGGGCGTCCGCATCCTCGAACCAGCTCTGCTCGAAGACACGAATGAAGATCTCGTCTGGGTGCCTCTCGTTGAGAAGCTTGAGAATCCGGGCCTCGTTGACGAGGTTCTCGATTGCCGAGCGTGCATCCCGAAACGCCGGAAGCAGCACCTTCATCGCGATTCCACGACGGCTCACGTCGCCGGAAACGAGGAAGATCTCGCAGAGACCGCCGGCCGCGAGCTGCCGCTTGATGGAGAAGCCGTCGAAGTGGTCGTCGGATGTTTGGGGGGCGGGCGCGGCGGGGGGCTGGATTCTCGCGGGGAGAGCGCGCCGGGGCCAGCGGTACCGGCTGATCGACTTCGG